>DATJBO010000126.1:0-3477 GCA_035515315.1 Solirubrobacteraceae bacterium | reverse complement strand
GACCGCGAGCAGCCTGTCGCGGGACTCCGCCAGCGCGGGGAACGCCTCGAGCGCTTCGAAGGCCATCGTCAGGCGACGGCCGTGGCCCTCGTCCTGGTGGCGCTGGGGGGCGCCCGGCGCGTTGGTCTGCGACTTGGCCTGACCCTGGGCCTGGTCCGAGCGCGCCTTGGTGGACTGCCGACGTTTGTTCTGTGCGCCCAGCTTCTTAGCTGTAGCGGTTGCCTGCATACGGTTCAGGTCCCTTCCTTGGGATCGCCCGGCCGTGACCGGACGGATGTGCTCGGATGCTCCCGTATCGGCACGCCCGGGCCAACGGTTGAGCGCCGCCGGCTCAGGCGCGGGAAAGTGCCTCGTCTATCCGTCCAAGTGTCTGCTCGCGACCCAGCAGCACCACGCTCTCGAAGATCCCCGGGGACACCGTTCCGCCGGAGATAGCGACGCGCAGGGGCTGGTAGACCTGCCGAGGTTTGGCTCCCCTGGCCTCGATCACCTCCCCGAGCGCGTGCTCGACGGCGGGCTCGTCGAACTCGGGCAGCTCCTCCAGCGCGCGGCGCACCTCCGCCAGCACCGCCCGCCCGTCCTCGTCCAGCCACCGCTCGCGCGCGGCGGGGTCATCCACCGGGCCGTCCAGCAGCGGGCCGGTGAGCGGCCAGAAGTCGGCCAGCGTCTGGATCTTCTCCTGGCTGATCTCCGCCGCCCGGCGCAGGCCGCTGCGGCCGGTGAACTCTTCCAGGCGCCGGGTGAGCTCCTCGACGGTCATCTTCCTGATGTAGATCCCGTCGAGCCACCGGAGCTTTTCCTCGTCGAATCGGGCCGGGTTGCGGCTGACCCGCTCGAGCGTGAAGCGCTCGATCAACTCCTGCGTGTCGAGCACCGTCTCGTCGTCCCCGGCCCCCCACCCGAGCAGGGCGAGATAGTTGCGGATCGCTTCCGGGAGATAGCCCTGGTCGCGGAGCTCCTGCACCGAGGCGGCCCCGTGGCGCTTGGAGAGCTTCTTGCCGTCCGGCCCGTGCAGCAGCGGCAGGTGCGCGTACACGGGCAGGGGCGCGTCGCCCGCCAGCCCCGCCTCGCGCATCGCTTCGAGCACGAGCAGCTGCTTGGGGGTGTTGGATAGGTGGTCCTCGCCGCGCACGACGTGGGTGATGCCGGCGTCGAGGTCGTCCACCGCGACCGCGAAGTTGTAGAGCACCGAGCCGTCCGCGCGGGCGATCACGGGGTCGTCGAGATGGATGTGCTCGAAGCGCGTGTCGCCGCGGATCGCGTCGTGGACGACGGTGGCCCCGTCCGGGGGCACGTGCAGGCGCACCGCCCCCTCCACCTCGTCGCTGCCGCGATAGCCGGCCGCCGCTCCGTGGATCTGCTTGTACTCGCGAACGTCCTCGGCGGTCGCAGTCGAGCGGTACGCGTGACCCGACTCGAGCAGCCCCTCGAGCGCTTCGCGATGGCGCGGCGTCTGCTCGGTCTGGAGGATCGGCCCCTCATCCCAGTCGAGCTCCAGCCAGCGCAGAGCGTCGAGGATCTGCTCGATGTTCTCCGGGGTGGAGCGCTCCCGGTCGGTGTCCTCGATCCGCAGCACCAGCTCGCCGCCGTAGTGGCGGGCGAGCAGCCAGTTGAACAGGGCGGTACGCGCCCCCCCGATGTGGAGCGCACCCGTGGGGGACGGCGCGAAGCGGACCCTCATGCTGCGTGCAGCGTATTGCGAGCGAACCGCCGCCCGGCGCCCCGGCGGCGGCGGCGGCCGCCCTCGATAATGCGCCCCCCATGCTGATCGGCGCCCACGTGTCACCCGCCGGTGGCCTCCCGAAGGCCGTCGAGCGGGGAGTGGAGCGCGGCTGTGAATCGATCCAGATCTTCAACCAGTCGCCGCGGATGTGGAAGGGCCGCGCCTACACGGGGGAGGAGGTGGCCGCGTTCCGCGAGGCGCTCGCCGCCAGCCCGGTGCAGGCCGTCGTGATCCACGCGATCTACCTGCTCAACGTTGCCAGCGAGGATCGCGACATCCGCCGCAAATCGCTGCAGTCGCTGACCGTCTCGCTGCGCTCCGGCAAGGCGATCGGGGCCGTGGGCGTCGTGCTGCACCCCGGCTCGGCCAAGACCGGGCACACGGGCGCCGCCATCAGGCGGGCCGCCGGAGCGATCCGCGAGGCCCTCGCCGAGAGCGAGGACTGCCCCCTGTACCTGGAGGACATGGCCGGCGCCGGCGGGACCCTGGGGCGCAGCTTCGAGGAGCTCGCGGACCTGATCGAGGCCTCCGGGGGCGAGCGGCGCCTCGGTGTGTGCCTGGACTCCTGCCACCTGCTCGCCTCCGGCTATGACATCCGCACGCGCGCCGGGATGGACGCCGTCGTGGGGGATTTCGAACAGCGGGTCGGAATCGGACGGCTCGGCTGCCTTCACCTCAACGACTCGGTCACGCCGCTGGGGAGCAACCGCGACCGCCACGCGAACATCGGCGAGGGCGAGCTCGGGCCCGGCGGCTGCGCCGCCTTCCTGTCGGCTCCCCAGTTCGACGACCTCCCGTGCGTGCTCGAGACCCCCGGTGCGGGCAAGGCCAAGGGCGGGCCGACGCGGGAGGAAGTCGGGCTCGCCCGCAAGCTCCGCACCCGGGGCCTCGCGGCCCGGCGCCGGGCGGCCCGGGGCGCCCGGGGCGCCCGGGTCAGGCGCTGACCGCCGCGGGCAGGGCGCCGAGCGCGCTCTCGAGGTCGGCCCGCAGGGAGAGCGTGTGGCGCACGCGGAAGGCGCTGCCGAGACGCACCCTGCGCATCCCTGAGCTGGTGTGGATGTCGAGCACCACCTCGGCCTGCCCGGGCGACTCCTCGATCGCCTGCCTGAGCTCGGCGAGCGTCTCGGCCGACAGGCAGTCGGCGGACACAGAGAGATGGAGCGGCCGGGCGCCGGCGGCGTCCGCCGCAGCGGTCGCCCTGGCCTTGGCGCGCGCCCGGTCGAGCTCCTGCCGGTCGGGCGCGTAGGGCTCGACGCTCTGCACGATCAGGCACGTGCTGCCGGCTTCCTTGTGGTCCACCCGCCCCTTCACGAGCACCACCTGGTCCACCTGCAGCGCCTGTTCGTGGTCGGCCAGGGCGTTCCCGAACACGAGCAGCTCGACCGAGCCGGCGAGATCGTCGAGCGTGGCGAACATCATCGGGTCGCCGTTGCGGGTGCGGATCTTGCGGGCCTCGGTGATGATCCCGCCCACCGTCAGGAGATCCTTGTCGCGGCGCTCCTGCAGGGCGGAGAGCGGACAGTCCACCCGCGTGCGCATCGCCTCGCGCAGCGGCTTCAACGGATGGTCGGAGACGAACAGGCCGATCGCTTCCTTCTCGGCCGCCAGCAGGGCCGGCTGGTCGAACTCCTCCGAGGGGATCGGCGGGTGCACGGGACGCGCCAGGCCCAGCCCCGCGAACGGCGCCCCGTCGGCGCCCGCTTCGGCGTCGGCCCCGTCCTGCCGGTGGCCTTCGTCGAGGTCGAAGATCGAGG
>DATJBO010000125.1:0-13583 GCA_035515315.1 Solirubrobacteraceae bacterium | reverse complement strand
GCGATCACCTCCCCCCTACACATCGAGATTGGTGACTGCGCGGGCGTTCTCTTCGATGAATTCGCGGCGGGGCTCGACCTGGTCGCCCATCAGCTTCGAGAAGATCCGGTCGGCGGCGGCGGCGTCCTCGAGCGTCACCTGGGCGAGCACGCGGGTGCTCGGCGACATCGTGGTTTCGCCGAGCTGGTCGGCGTTCATCTCGCCGAGGCCCTTGAAGCGCTGCAGCTTGACGCCCTTCTGGGCGACCTTCATGACGGCGGCGTGGAGCGCCTCGAAGGAGGCGGCCGTCTCGTTCGCGTCGCCGAGACGCACGTCGAACGGAGGCGCCCCCACGAGCTCGATCAGCTGCATGTGCACGCGGGCCAGCTGGCGGAACTCGTTGGAGTCGAACAGCGCCCGCCTGATGTGGTGGGTGCGCGCGAAGCCGGTCCCGGACTCGACGGCGCGCACGCGGATCTCGAGCGGGTCCTGCTCGATCACCTCGGTCCTGTGGGTGTCGGCCTCGTCGCCGTTGCGGTTGAGCAGCTCGATGGCCGCGTCGGAGCCGGCGACCTGCTCGCTGAGCAGCGAGGACTCCTCCAGCAGCTGCACGACGTCATAGCCGTGCTGTCCGCGCAGCGCGAGGGCCCACCCTTCGTACTGCTTGAGCAGGCGCGTGAAGCGCTGCCAGCGCGACTCGGTCAGCTTGAACTGGGTCCCGTGGCGGTCGAACACGAGGAACTTCTCCCACTTCTCCGCCAGCAGGATCTCTTCGAGTTCGGACTCCTTCTCGATGTAGCGCTCGCGGCTTCCCTGTCCGAGCTTGTACAGAGGGGGCTTGGCGATGTACACGTAGCCGGCCTCGATCAACTCCTGCATCTCGCGGAACAGGAGCGTCAGCGCGAGCGTCCTGATGTGGGCACCGTCGACGTCGGCGTCGGTCATCAGGATCACCTTGTGGTAGCGCGCGTTCTCGATGTTGAACTCGTCGCGCACGCCGGTGCCGATCGCGGTGATCAGCGCCTGGATCTCGACGTTCTGGAGGACCTTGTCGATGCGGGACTTCTCGACGTTGAGGATCTTCCCGCGCAGCGGCAGCACGGCCTGCGTGTTGCGGTCGCGTCCCTGCTTGGCCGAGCCGCCGGCGGAGTCGCCCTCGACCACGAACAGCTCGGCCAGCGCAGGGTCCTTGACCGAGCAGTCGGCGAGCTTGCCGGGCAGGGTTGAGTTCTCGAGCGCCGACTTGCGCCTTGTCAGGTCGCGGGCCTTGCGCGCGGCCTCGCGGGCGCGCTGCGCCTGGACGGCCTTGTTGATCACGGCGCGCGCCTCGCTGGGGTTCTCCTCGAGGAACTCGGCCAGGCCGGTGTTGACGATCGACTCCACGAACCCGGCCATGCCGGGGTTGCCGAGCTTGGTCTTCGTCTGACCCTCGAACTGGGGGTCCGAGAGCTTCACGGAGATGACCGCGGTGAGCCCCTCGCGCACGTCCTCTCCGGAGAGGTTGTCCTCTTTCTCCTTCAGCAGCCCGTGGTCGCGGGCGTACTTGTTGATCGTGCGCGTGAGCGCGGAGCGGAAGCCGGACAGATGGGAGCCGCCCTCGCGCGTGTTGATGTTGTTGGCGAAGGCGTGGACGGACTCCTGGTAGGAGGAGTTCCACTGCATCGCGACCTCGGCGGCGCCCTCCTCGGACTCGCCGGCGAAGAAGATCACCTTGCGGTGGACGGTGTCCTTGTTCTCGTTCAGGTAGGCGACGAAGTCCTCGATGCCGCCCTCGTACTGGAAGGAGGCGGAGTGGCCGCCGGCACGCTCATCGGAAATCGAGATCTTCAGCCCACGCGTCAGGAAGGCGGTCTCCCTGAGCCGTTCCTCGAGCGTCGTGAAGTCGAACTCGAGCGTCTCGAACACGTCGGCGTCGGGCAGGAAGGTGATGATGGTGCCGGTGTGCTCGCCCTTGCCGAGCTTGGCGCCCGTCTCCAGCGGCGCGAGCGGCTCGCCGCGCGAGTAGTCCTGGGTCCACACATGCCCGTCGCGGCGAATCTCGACGTGCAGCGATTCCGACAGCGCGTTGACGACCGACACACCGACGCCGTGCAGGCCACCGGACACCTTGTATCCGCCGCCCTCCCCGAACTTGCCGCCGGAGTGCAGCACCGTGAGCACGACTTCGACCGCCGGTTTGCCCTCCTTCTCCATCTTCGCGACGGGGATC
The DNA here is from genome assembly GCA_035515315.1 of Solirubrobacteraceae bacterium. Taxonomy (GTDB): domain Bacteria; phylum Actinomycetota; class Thermoleophilia; order Solirubrobacterales; family Solirubrobacteraceae; genus Palsa-744. Next base: position 11,395 of record DATJBO010000125.1, on the reverse strand, counting down.
CCGCGACCGTCGTCGGTGACGGTCACCGAGTTGTCGGGGTGGATCGCGACCGACACCTCGGTGCAGAAGCCGGCGAGGGCCTCGTCCACCGAGTTGTCCACGACCTCGTAGACGAGGTGGTGCAGGCCCAGGACGCCGGTCGAGCCGATGTACATCCCGGGGCGCTTGCGGACCGCCTGCAGGCCCTCGAGGACGGTGATGTCCTGTGCGTCGTAGCTGGCTGAGCCGCCAGTTGGCGTGCTCTCGTTCAAGTGGCCGTGCTCGCCACCCTCAGGCGAGCGTTCGCTGCGTGATGCCAAGTGCCCTCCGTTGACGTGAAAGAGCCCCGGTTTCCGGGGCTGGTAGTCCACGGCCGGGAGCGGGGGCTTGTGTAGTCATGATGGTAGCACGCGGGGGTGCCGTAACCCGCTTCAGAACGCGTGTAAACGCCTGCAAAATGGCGCTAAACGCAGGGCCTTTCCGCTACCCCGTGCGGCACCGCAGGGCACGCACGGCGGGCTCCCCCAGGGCCTCGTTCAGGCGCTGGAGGAGGACGGGCTCCATCAGCTCGAGCTCCTGCGCCCAGACGGCCGCCTGACAGCTCACGGTGAGCACCCCCTCGTGCTCTGCGGTGGGATGGGCGGCGGCGGCGATCGCGCCGCCCGCCGCCCCGGGCCACGCGTGCTGGACCCGCGCCAGCAGGGTCGCCGGCGCGAGCCGATCGACGACCGGCGGGAGCACCGCGGAGATCGGGCGGGGCGCCGCCCGCCTCACGCGGCGATCGCCTCCTGCATGACGGCGCCCGGGGAGATCCGCAGGCGCGCCACCGAGGGGTCGCCCGCGCCGGGCACATGGACGAGGTCGGTCGTGGCGATCACGCTCTGCCCGCCGGCGCGCAGCTCGCCGGCGAGCGTCTCGCGGCGTTCGGCGTCGAGCTCGCTCATCACGTCGTCGAGCAGCATCAGCGGGACCTGGCCGCGCTCCTGGGCGAGCAGCGCGCGCTCGGCGAGCAGCAGGGCGAGCAGCGCCAGGCGCTGCTCCCCCTGTGACCCGTACACCCGCAGCTCGCGTCCCTCGCGCAGCACGGCGAGCTCGTCGCGGTGGGGCCCGTAGCCCGAGAAGCCGCGCTCGAGATCGCGCTCGAGACGCTCCGAGAGCTCGCGGACGTACTCCTCGACGTCCGCGGCACCGGCACGGGGGCGGTACTGCAGCGAGACCTCCCCGGCGATGCCGAGCCCGTGGGCGCGCTCGGCGAACACGCCCGCGAGCAGCTCCGCCACCTGCGCGCGGCGCTCCCGCACGCGCAGTCCAGCCACCGCCAGCTCCCGGTCCCACGCCCCCAGCGAGGCCCGCGACGCCCGGCCCGAGCGGATCCCGGCCAGTAGCGCGTTGCGCTGGGCCAGCGCCCGGGAGTACTCACTGCGATCGGCCGCCCGAGCCGGCCACAGCGCCGCGATGAGCTGATCCAGGTGCGAGCGGCGCATGGCTGGGGGGCCTTTGATCAGCTCCAGGCGGTCCGGCAGGAACACGCTGACGAGCGGCCTGAAGGGAGCGTCGAGGACGCGCTCGACGTTCGCGCCGTCGGCGCTCATGCGCTTGGTCGGGTGGGTCGCCCCCGGCTCGGCGCCGAACCCGACGGCGAGCTCGTGGGACTCCTCGCCGTCGAGCAGCTGGACGGTGACGCGCGTCGCGTGGGTTCCGAAGCGGACCAGCTCGCGCTCGTTGCGCGTACGCGGCGAGCGGCCGGTGCAGCCGTAGTAGATGGCCTCGAGCAGGTTGCTCTTGCCCGCCCCGTTGGGCCCGTGGACGACGCTCAGGGAGCCGCCGAGGGTGGCCGCGGCGCGCGAATAGCTGCGAAAGTCGCGCACCTGCACGGCGAGCACGCGCGGCGCCACGGCCTCACACGTTCAGGCGGATCGGCATGATCAGGTACACGAAGTCGCCCGTGTCGGGGGTTTCGATGACGCCCGGGCGCAGGGGGCTGATCAGCTTCAGCACCAGCTCGTCCGACTCGATGCTCTCGAGCCCGTCCTTGAGGAACTCGGGGTTGAAGCCGATCTCGAACACCTCGCCGTGGAACGGCACGGGGATCGCCTCGCTGGCCTCGCCGATGTCGGGGGTCTGGGCCGAGACGGTGAGTGTGCCCTCGCTGAAGCTCAGCCGCAGCGGGACGTTCTTCTGCGCGAGCAGGCTGATGCGGCGCACGACGTCACCGAGCTCGGCGGTCGACAGGCGCAGCTCGTGGTCGACCGACTCCGGCAACAGCTGGCGGTAGTTGGGGAACTGCCCGTCGATCAGGCGCGAGGACAGGATCGTCTCGCCGAGCTCGAAGATCACCTGGTTGGATCCGCGGCTGACCGACAGCGTGTCGATGTCGGTTGCGGAGGCGATCCGCACCAGCTCCTGCAGCGCGCGGGCCGGCACGTTGACCTCGAGTGCGCTCTGCACGGGAGGCTCGAGCGCCGTCTGCTTGACGCACAGGCGGTAGGAGTCGGTCGCCACCATGCGCAGCTCTGCGCCCGACGCCGTCATCAGGATCCCCGTGAGCACCGGGCGGGTCTCGTCGCGGGAGGCCGAGCGCGCCACCCGCGTGACCGTCGCCACGAACGCCTCGGCGGGAAGCGTGACGCGGGTGGCGGGCTCCGGGGACGGGAGCGTCGGGAAGTCCTCGGCCCGCAGTGTGCGCAGATGAAACGTGGCGGCGCCGCTGATCAGCTCGACATCCCCCTCGGCGGCGCGCAGCTCGATCGTCAGCTGCTCGGCCGGCAGCGAGCGCACCACGTCGAGCAGCAGCCGCGCGGGCAGCACGACGGCGCCGGGACGCTCCACCTCGGCCGTGAGGGGTACGCGGATACCGACGTCCATGTCGGTCGCCAGGAGCTCGGGTCGAGCATCGGGCGGTGCGGAGACCATCACCCCGGACAGCGCCTGGACGGCGCTGCGGGTGGACGCCACGCGTACCGCAGCTTGAAGCTGGTTGAGGAGGTGCTGGGAGGAAAGGCTGAGCTTCATGTGATCAGACGGAGGGAATAACAGGAGTACATAGGTGCTGTGGAAATGTGGAAAGCCAACGGGGGTCGTGTATGGGCGGTGAACGATGGTGGACAACCGCTCGCCCGACGGTGTGGAAGTCTCTCAGGCGTAGCGGTCGCGGGGGACATCACGGTGTGGTCGGCGGTGCGCAGCCGAGCGCTGTGCAGAGCCTGTGGAGGGCGAGGCGTGAGGGCTCGTCGGAGCTGATGCGAGCGGAGGCGCGCTTGCAGGCGTAGAGGACCGTGGTGTGATCGCGTCCGCCGAACTCACGGCCGATCGTTAGCAGCGAGTGGTCGGTGATCTCACGTGAGAGGTACATCGCGATCTGGCGTGGCCAGGCGACGCGGGTGGCGCGGGAGGTGGACAGGAGCTCTTCGGAGCTCACGCCGAACAGCTCACACGTGGCGGCTTGGATCTCGGCGACCGTGTGGGCGCGGCCCCCGGGTGCGGGGAGTTGTGGGTAGAGGCTGTCGAGGACCTCCCCGGCGAGATCGCATGTGAGCGGTCGCCCGCTCAGCGAGCTGAAGGCGACGACGCGGATCAGCGCCCCCTCGAGCGCGCGGATGTTGCTCTGCACGCGTGTGGCGATCACCTCGAGAGCGCGCTCGTCGGCGAGCTGGATGTCGTCGTGGTGGGCGCGCTTGCGAAGGATCGCCAGGCGCGTGGCGGGGTCGGGCGGGTGGATGTCGGCGATCAGGCCGGCTGCGAAGCGCTCGCGCAGGCGGTCCTCGAGCGCCTGCAGGTCGTGTGGAGGGCGGTCGGAGGTCAACACGATCTGGCGACCCTCGTCGTGCAGTGCGTTGAAAGTGTGGAAGAACTCTTCCTCGGTGCGCGTCTTGCGCTGCAGGAACTGGACGTCGTCGAGTAGCAGCACGTCGATGTCGCGAAAGCGCGCCTTGAAGCGGTCGGCCGCGCCTGCCGTGAGAGCGGCCAGGAACTCGTTGGTGAACGACTCCCCGGTGGTGGCGCGGACGGTCATCTCGGGGGCGTGGATCAGCAGCAGGTTCGCGATCGAGCTCAGCAGGTGGGTCTTGCCGACCCCGGGTGGCCCGCAGATGAACAGCGGGTTGTACGCCTGGGCGGGCATCTCCGCGACCGTGAGCGCGGCGGCGTGGGCAAGGCGGTTGCAGTCCCCGATCACGAACTGCTCGAAGGTGAGCTTGGGGTTGCCCGGCGGGCCGGGCCGCAGCGCCGCCTGCGCGGGAGCGGGGCCGCCGGGGGCCTGCGCCGCGCTGTCCCCGCGTGGCAGCTGCTCGGAGGCCCCGGTCAACTCCAGCCACCAGCCGCTGCCGAGCACCAGCTCGACGCTCGCCTGGATCGCCCGGCCGTAACGCTCCTGGATCCAGCGCCGCGCGTGGTTGGGGACCGCCACCAGCACCGAGCGCTCGCGCAGCTCCAGCGCGCGCAGCGGCTCGAGCCAGATCTTGTACGTCGGCTCGTCGACGACGAGCGCGAGCTGCGCCTGGACGCGCGACCAAATCTCCTCGAGGTCCTGGCTCACGGCAGCGTCTTGCGGCTCCCTCCCAGAAGCGACCGACAACACGATTGAAAGAGGATCCCCGAGGGCCCGGGGGCAGCGACTATAGCCAACGCCCGACGGGCGCCGAGGGGGCTGCTCGCAATTGGCGAGGAATTTCCCGACGGCCCGCGAGCGCGGGGTCGAGGCGGGGTCAGGCGGGATCCACGGCGCCGCCGCCGGGGGTGTCGGAAGCGAGCGGGAGGCGAAAACTGCACCCCCGGCGCGCCCCTATACTCCATGCGGCATGAAGCGGACCTACCAGCCGAAGAGGCGCAAGCGTGCGCGTGTCCACGGCTTTCGTGCGCGGATGCGCACGCGGGCCGGGCGGCTGACCCTCAAGCGTCGCCGTGACAAGGGGCGCAAGCGCCTGTCCGCCTGAGACGCCGCGGCTGGCCAGACGCGAGGTGAGCGAGGAGCACGCGATCAGGCCGCGCCTTACGTCCCGTGGCGGACGGCTGTCGCGCAGCGCCGAGTTCGAGCGGGTCTACCGCCACGGACGCTCGAGCGCGACGCGGCACTTCGTCGTGTACGTGTTCGACAGCCCGACGGCTGGCGCCAGCCGGCTGGGGCTGTCGGTGTCGCGCAAGGTCGGCGGGGCGGTGCAGCGCAACCACGTCAAGCGGTTGCTGAGGGAGGCGTTCGCCGAGTTCGGCGAGCGGGTCGGCGAGGGTCACGACCTCGTGGTCGTGGCGCGGCCGGGAGCGGCGGAGCTCGCCGAGCGCGAAGGACTCGCCGGCGTGCGCGAGGCGCTCGCGGAGCTGCTCGCGAAGGCCGGCCTCGAGGGAGCGTCGGGGGAGCGATCGTGAGCTCGGCCGCGGCCACGCAGCCGCAGCCCGCGCTGGCGATCCGCGTTGGGCGGGCGCTGGTGTGCTCACCGATCGTGGTCTACCAGCGCGTGATCTCGCCGGCCCTGCCGCGGCGCTGCAAGTACGAGCCGACGTGCTCCCGCTATGCGGTTCAGGCGATCCGCGAGTTCGGCGTGGTCCGGGGCCTGGTGCTCGGCGCCTGGCGGCTGCTGCGCTGTAACCCGTTCAGCTACGGCGGCTACGACCCGCCCGCGGCCCAGACCGTGTTCAAGGGCGCCCACCGCCACGACCCGACGGACGGATCAGCGTGATCGTCGCGAACGTCATCGAGGAAGCGTTCTCGCCGCTGATCACCCTCTTCGAAGGGATCATGGTGTTCATCCACGACCACCTCGTGGGGGGCAGCTGGGGACTGGCGATCGTGGGCCTGACCGTGCTGATCCGAGCCGTGCTGGTGCCGCTCACCTACCGGCAGCTGAAGTCGATGCAGGAGATGCAGCGGCTCGCGCCCCAGATGCAGGAGATCAAAGAGCGCTACAAGGACGACAAACAGCGCCAGCAAGAGGAGTTGATGAAGTTCTACCGGGAGAAGAAAATCAACCCGCTGGCCTCCTGCCTGCCGCTGCTGCTGCAGCTGCCCGTGTTCATCTCGCTGTTCTACATGCTGCGCACGGACCTCAAGAAGCACATCTGCCCCGAAGGGATGATCACGGCGTACAACCACGCCGCCCACAAGGCCGTCCAGCACATCGGCGAAGTCCCCTCGCACTTCATCGGGGAAACAACGTGCAACCAGGTCGAACCGCACTCGGCCAAGTTCCTGTTCCTCCCCGACATCACCGACAAGGCGACGGGCATCGCGCTGGCCGTGCTGATCGTGCTGTACGTCGCCTCGCAGGTCGGCTCGACGCTGATCGCCACCGCCAGCGCCGACCCCAACCAGCGGCGCCTGATGTTGCTGCTGCCGGTCGTGTTCGTGGTGATCCTGTTCCGCTATCCCGCCGGGCTGCTCGTGTACTGGATAACCACCAACCTGTGGACGATCGGCCAGCAGTGGATCATCCGCAAGCGATTGCCCCCGCCGGCCCGTCCGCCCACCGACGGCTCGGCCAACGGCAAAGCCCGAAGTTCGCTGAAACAGATGCTTGCGGGGGCGGCCCGGCCCGCACCGGCGGCCGCGGGCGCGCCCAGCGGCGCAGGCGCGGCGGGAGCCGCCGCCGAGCCGGAGGCCTCGGCTCCGAGCCGCAGCGCGCCGCCGCCACGGCCGCCGCGCAAGAAGAAGAAACGATCCGGGAGGCGCAGATGAGCGACGCGAGTTCCGAGCGCGAGCAGGACGACGCCGAGCAGCTCGAGCCCGCCGAGGCACTGGAGGAGCTGCTCGAGGAGATCCTCGAGAGCCTCGACCTCGACGCGAGCATCGAGATCGAAGAGACCGACGGAGTGCTGACGGGCCGACTGGAGGGCGAAGGGCTGGGCCTGTTCATCGGCCGACGCGGCCAGACGATCGACGCCGTCCAGCACCTCGCCCAGCGGATCGTGTTCCCGGAGGGGCCGTCCTCGGTGCGGGTCGTGATCGACGCCGACGGCTACCGGGAGCGTCGGGCCGAGTCGCTGCGGGCGCAGGCCGACGACGCCGCCGAGGAGGCGCTCGCGGCAGGCAGGCCCGTGGAGCTGGACCCGCTGCCGGCGTTCGAGCGCAGGATCGTGCACGAGTACCTGCGCGACCGCGGCGACGTGGAAACCCACAGCGAGGGCGAGGAACCGGACCGCTACCTGATCATCACGCCCAGCGCCTGAGCGACGGCCAGGCGGGAGGCGTTACGTGCCCGTGCGAGCTTCGTGACGGCGGAAGAACTCGGCGTAGTCCTCGCGCATCGCGCGCACGCGCTGCGCCGCGTGCCCGTCGAGCTCGTCCGTGAGCAGCGATTCCACGACCGGCAGCACGTCCTCGGCCAGGGCGGCCCCGCGGGCCATCCACTGGTAGTAGTTGCGCCCTCCATGACCGTAGGGACCGTACAGCCGCGAGCGCGGGAACAGGCGCTGCAGCCAGCGGAACAGGGCCTCGTGGCGGACGTGCATCCGCAGCGTGATCTGGGGATAGCGCCCGTCGCCGCCGAAGTGCCCCTCGCCGATCAGCACGCCCACGACCAGGCCCCGCTCGACGTCGGTGAGCTGGCGCTGCTGTGGCTCGGCCATCGTGCCGATTGTTTCACCGTACAGAAAAACGTGAAACGCTGGAGCCGTAGCAGCGGCTTGGGCAGAAGTTGTTTCACCGTATAGAAAAACGTGAAACACCGCCCTGCGCTCGCTGACCTGGCCCGGCGTTACCGCCTGGGCGCGGACCAGCAGGGGCAGCTGGTCGCGATGCTGCGGGCGATCGAGGAGGATCACCGGGCGCCGACCAGCGCGCGGGAGCGGGAGCGGGCGCTCGAGGTGCACGTGGCCGACGCGCTGGTGGCGACGGAGCTGGCAGAGATGCGAGCCGCCCGGCGGCTGGTGGACATCGGCTCGGGAGCTGGGGTCCCGGGGGCGGTGCTGGCGGTGGCGCTGCCGGACTGCCGGGTTTCGCTGCTGGAGAGCCAGGGGCGAAAGTGCGCGTTCCTCGAGGACCTGGTCGGGGCTGCCGCGATCACCAACGCCGAGGTCGTGTGCGCGCGTGCCGAGGAGTGGACGGCCGGGCGCGAGCTGCACGACGTGGCGAGCGCGCGGGCACTGGCCGCCCAGCCCGTGGTGCTCGAGTACGCGGCGCCGCTGCTGCGCGTGGGCGGGGTGCTGGTGGACTGGCGGGGCCGGCGCGACCCGGAGGAGGAGCAGGCGGCCGTGCGGGCGGGGGAGCTGCTCGGGATGGAGCGCCGCGCGATCGTCGCTGTCGCGCCATACCCGCAGGCGAGAGACCTGCACCTGCACCTGTGGGCCAAGCGGGAAGCGACGCCGCAGCGGTTCCCCCGCCGTGCGGGGATCGCCAGGAAGCGGCCGCTCGGGGCGAAACGGCGCTAGCGTTGCGGCTGGTGGGAACGGTTTATGCGATCGCCAACCAGAAGGGGGGCGTTGGTAAGACGACGACGGCGGTGAACGTCGCGGCCTGCATCGCGGAGGCCGGCTACGAGACGCTGCTGGTCGACGTCGACCCCCAGGCGAACGCGACCGTGGGTCTCGGGATAGCGAGGTCGCACGCGCCCGGGCTGTACGAGGTGCTGACCGGAGAGGTGAGCGCGACTGCGGCGCTCATCGAGACCTCCGTGCGGGGGCTGAAGATGCTGCCGGCCGGGGAGGGCCTGGCGGCGGCCAGCATCGAGCTGCCCCGGATCGAGGGGTTCGAGTACCGCCTGCGGGACGCGCTCGTGGAGGTGCGGGAGTCCTTTCAGTACGTGATCCTCGACTGCCCGCCGTCGTTGGGGCCGTTGACGGTATGCGCGCTGGTGGCGGCCGACCGCGTGATCGTGCCGGTGCAGACGGAGTACTACGCGCTCGAGGGTCTGGCCGGGCTGCTCGAGACCCTGGAGCTCGTGCAGCGGGAGCTGAACCCGAGGCTGACGGTGGCGGGGATGCTGCTGACGATGTACGACGCCCGCACCCGCCTGGGACAGGACGTCGAGCGTGAGGTGCGGGCGCACTTCCCGGAGCTCGTGTTCGAGACGGTGATCCCGCGCAACGTGAGGGTCGGAGAGGCGCCCAGCTATGGCCTGCCCGTGACCCACCACGATCCACACAGCGCGGGAGCGGCTGCGTATTTCGAGCTCGCCAAGGAGGTGGCGGCGCGTGGCTAGGCCCAGGCCGGGGATGGGGCGGGGGCTCAGCGCGATCCTGTCGGCCTCCGGGGAGGGCACGGAGGCGGGCGGCCAAGAATTGCGGGAGCTGCCCGTGGAGCTGATAGCGCCGAACCCGCAGCAGCCGCGGCAGCGCTTCGATGAGGCCTCGCTGGAGGCGCTCGCCGACTCCGTGAGGGACACGGGGGTGCTGCAGCCGGTGCTCGTGCGGCCGAGGCCCGGTGGGCGTTACGAGCTCGTCGCCGGAGAGCGACGCTGGCGGGCCGCGAAGCTGGCGGCGCTCCAGACGATTCCCGCGCTCGTGCACGCGCGGGAGGACAGCGCCTCGCTGGAGCTGGCGGTGGTCGAGAACATGCTCCGCGAGGATCTCAACCCGGTCGAGGAGGCGCGGGCATGCGCGGCGCTGGTCGAGGAGCTCGGCCTCACCCGCGAGCAGGTGGGACGCAGGATCGGGCGCGGCCGTGTGGCCGTCAGCAACCTGTTGCGCCTGCTGGAGCTCCCCGACGAGGCGATCGAGATGCTCGAAGAGGGCGCCCTGAGCGAGGGGCACGGGCGTGCGTTGCTGCTCGCAGAGGACCACGACGCGCGCCGCCGGCTGGCGCGCGAGTGCCGCGCGCAACAGTGGTCGGTGAGGGTCCTCGAGGAGCGGGCGCGCGAGTGCAACGCGAAGGACGGCCGGCGCAAAGGCGGCGCGCGCTCGGCCGGCGCGGCCCATCCCGACCAGCTGCAGGCGGCGGCGGACATCGCGGCGGCGCTGGGAGGCGCGCTCGGTGCCGAGGTGAAGGTGAGACCCACGCGCGGGGGCTACCGCGCCGAGATGGCATTCGCGAGCCCGGAAGAGGCGCTCGAGCTGGCAGCGCGGCTGGGGACCGCGCGCTGATCCGCCGGCTGGGCGGCCTGTGCGAAACTATCGCCAGCGACTGCTCTGAAGGGCGATTAGCTCAGTCGGTTAGAGCGCTTCTCTGATAAGGAAGAGGTCCCTGGTTCGAGTCCAGGATCGCCCACCTACACCTGGGCTGCCACTTCGCGGAAGGCGCCCGCGAGGGAGCGGTCGATCTCGTCGAGGACCGGATCGCAGGCCAGCGAGGTGGCCTGCATCGCAAGGACATCCGCCGGTGGCGCCGCCTTCGCGCGCGTGACGAGCGCCCTCATCTGCGCGGTGGTGAGACGGAGCTTGTGGGCCCACGCGAGCATCCGGGGGGGCAGCCGGCGTGGTTCGAGGCGCGCCAGCGCCGCGGCGATGCGGGCGCGGCTGAAGGCGATCTTCGCGAGTCCGTTGTGGGTCAGGTAGGAGCGCGCCTCGGCCCGCAGGGCGGGTAGCGAGGCGAGCCGTTCGGCGGCTTCACGGGCGGAGCGTGCCGCCTGGTCGAGCTGTCCGGCGGAAAGCGCGCGCGACACCCCGTCCAGCGCCGCCAATGCGCCCTGACGTCGGGTGGTGAGCGCCGATAGCGGGTCGACGCCGGCAGCAGCCGCCCGCGCGGTATGGGCAACGATCGGCAGCCTCAGCATCGCGCTCGTGTGGCTCGCCAGCCGAGAGCTCGCTTCGTCGAGCCGCGCGATCAGCTTTTCCGTGGCGGCCGTCTTGCGATCGGCGTCCACGAGACTGCTGATGACCCCGGGGACTTGCTCGCAGCCGGCGTCGTACACCTTGCCGACGAGCCTGCCGAGCTCGAGTGTGTCGAGCAGCTTCCCCGACACGGCGCAGAAGACGTCGTTGTCGTGCTCCAGTCGTTCCTCTGCGGCCTTCATCCTCGTGAGCTGGGCCGAGAGCACCGAGCCCGCCTTGGCCGCTCGATGGCCCGCCTTGCGTCGAGCCGCCGGCCGCGGAACCGCCCTGCGTAGGCCCGCCTTGCGTCGAGCCGCCCGCCGTCGACCCGCCTTCCGGCGGCCCTGGGCTTCCGCCGCCGCCCGCTCCGGAACCCGTGCCCGTCACGGTGATGATCGCGTCCTGATTCACGGGCACGGGGCACGGAAGGTTGCCTTCTTCGGGATCGATGGGGATCGGCCAGGTGACGAAGCCGCTGGCGCTCCAGTGATATTCGCCCGGGGTCGAGTACACGTGTTCGAGGCCACCCCCTTCGACCGTCGTGCCGCTGATGGTCTGGCTCGTCCCTCACCGAATGAGACCGCCACTTCGAAGGGAGCCCCTTCGCCGCCGCCTCCAGTCACCCCGTAGAGGAAGGTGAACGGCGCGGGGCCGGCCTGGTTTTCTTCGGGCACCGGCGGCACGCCCTGGAGCCGTGCGCAGTCTTCTTCTGCGGCTTCGCGCGGACTGATGGCGAGTGCCGGCT
>DATJBO010000124.1:0-9381 GCA_035515315.1 Solirubrobacteraceae bacterium | reverse complement strand
CAGGCGCTGAGCTTCTCGATCGAGATCGGGGTGCTGCCGAAGGCGCGCCTGGGCGAGTACCTCGACGTCGAGGCGCCGCGGCGCGAGCCGGCGGTCGCCCCCGAGCAGCTGCAGGACGAGCTCGAGGCCGTGCGCGAGCGCCTGGCGCGCCTGCACGCCGTGGAGCGGCCCGCCGCGGCCGGCGACTTCGTGGTGATCGACTACGTCGGCCGGCTGCCCGGCGAGGGCGGCGGGGGCAGGCCGGGGGAGCCGTTCGCCGGCGGGGAGGCCCGCGACCAGCTGCTGGAGCTCGGCTCGGGGAGGCTGATCCCCGGCTTCGAGGAGGCCCTCGTGGGAGCCTCCGCGGGCGATCGGCGCGAGGTGCCGCTGACGTTCCCGCCCGACTACCCCAACGAGCAGCTCGCGGGTCGTGAGGCGAGCTTCGAGGTCACCGTCAAGGAGGTCAAGGCCAAGGAGCTTCCGCCGCTCGACGACGACCTCGCCCTCGACAGCGGCTTCGACGATCTCGAGCAGCTGCGCGAGGAGATCTCCCAGCGGCTGCTCGCGGCGGACGAGGCGAGCGCCGAGACGGAGTTCCGCCAGGCGGCCCTCGACGCGGTCGTGGCCGGCGCGGAGCTCGACCTCACCCCGGAGCTGATCGACGCCCGTGCCCGCGAGATGTGGGAGCGGATGCTGCACTCGCTCTCGCACCGGGGGATCACGCGGGAGGGGTACCTGCGCCTAAGCGGCAACCGCGAGGAGGAGGTGCTCGCGGAGCTGCGTCCGGAGGCCGAGCTGGCGCTGCGCCGCGAGGCGGTGATCACCGCGGTGGTGGCGGCCGAGCAGATCAGCCCGAGCGACGAGGACGTGCTCGGGGCGCTGGCCGCGACGGCCGAGCGCGAGGGGGTCGAGCCCGCGGAGCTGCTCGAGCAGCTGCGCTCCTCGGGGAGGCTCGAGGAGCTCCGGGAGGAGCTCGCGGCGCGCCAGGCGATCGACCTGATCGCCGAACGGGCCAAGCCGATCGAGCCCGGCAGGGCGCGCGCCCGCGAGCAGCTGTGGACGCCGGAGAAGGCCGTCTCCGCCTCCGAGCAGCCCGGCGAGCCCGACAAGGCCCCTGCAAGGCTGTGGACCCCCGATCGCTAGCCTCTAGAGGAATCCGGTCGGCGAAGTGAAACAAAGGCGAGGATCATGAGCCCACTTGTCCCAATGGTCGTCGAGCAGACCTCGCGCGGGGAGCGCGCGTTCGACATCTACAGCAGGCTGCTCAACGAGCGGATCATCTTCCTCGGCACGCCCGTGGACGACCAGATCGCGAACCTGATCGTCGCGCAGCTGCTGCACCTGGAGTCCGAGGATCCCGAGAAGGACGTCTCGCTCTACATCAACTCGCCCGGCGGCTCCGTGTACGCGGGCCTGGCGATCTACGACACGATGCAGTTCATCAAGCCCGACGTGCAGACGATCTGCGTCGGCATCGCGATGTCGATGGGGGCCCTGCTGCTGGCCGGGGGCGCCAACGGCAAGCGCATGGCGCTCCCCAACGCGAAGATCCTCATCCACCAGGTGTCCTCGAGCTTCCAGGGCCAGGCGACGGACATCGAGATCCACGCCAAAGAGATCATCGACGTGCGCCGGCGCCTGGATGAGATCATTGCCAAGCACACCGGCAAAGACCTCGAGGACGTCCGCCGCGACACGGAGCGCGACTACTTCATGAGCTCCGAGGAAGCGAAGAAATACGGCATCATCGACAGGGTGATCTCCGAGCACTAGCTCCGCGAGGGCTTACGGCGGCACCCACAGGGAAGACCTACAGCGGGAATGGCACGGCCGACAGACTCCAACGAGCAGCTGCTCTGCAGCTTCTGCGGGAAGTCCCAGCGCCAGGTCAAGAAGCTGATCGCCGGTCCCGGCGTCTACATCTGCGACGAGTGCATCGATCTCTGCAACGAGATCATCGACGAGGAGCTCGCCGTCCCGCCGGCGTTCGACATCGAGAACCTGCCCAAGCCGCGCGAGATCTACGAGGTCCTCGACGAGTACGTGGTCGGCCAGGAGGCCTCCAAGCGGACGCTTTCGGTCGCCGTCTACAACCACTACAAGCGCGTCCAGATGATGATGTCCGGCGACACGGACATCGAGCTGCAGAAGTCGAACATCCTGCTGCTCGGCCCCACCGGCTGCGGCAAGACGCTGCTAGCCCAGACGCTCGCGCGCACGCTCAACGTCCCCTTCGCGATCGCCGACGCCACCGCCCTCACCGAGGCCGGGTACGTCGGTGAGGACGTCGAGAACATCCTGCTGAAGCTGATCCAGGCGGCCGACTACGACGTCAAGAAGGCCGAAACCGGGATCATCTACATCGACGAGGTCGACAAGATCGCGCGCAAGGCCGACAACCCGTCGATCACGCGCGACGTGTCCGGCGAGGGCGTCCAGCAGGCGCTGCTGAAGATCCTCGAGGGAACCCAGGCGTCGGTGCCCCCGCAGGGCGGGCGCAAGCATCCACACCAGGAGTTCCTGACGATCGACACCACCAACGTGCTGTTCATCTGCGGCGGCGCGTTCGCCAACCTCGACCGCGTGATCGAGCGGCGCATCGGCCACAAAGGGGTCGGCTTCGCGGCGGCGATCGAGGCCAAGGCCGAACGTGACCCCGGCGCGGTTTTCGAGCTCTGCCTGCCCGAGGACCTGATCGAATACGGGCTGATCCCGGAGTTCATCGGCCGCCTGCCGGTGATGTCCGCCGTCCACCAGCTGACGCGCGATGACCTTGTCTCGATCCTGGTGGAGCCGCGCAACGCGCTCGTCAAGCAGTTCCAGCGCTTCTTCGCCTTCGACGGGATCGAGCTGGTGTTCTCCGAGGAATCGTTGGTGGCCGTCGCCGAGCGCGGGCTAGAGCGCGAAACCGGCGCCCGCGGCCTGCGTTCGATCATCGAGGAGATCCTGCTCGAGGTGCAGTTCGAGCTGCCGTCCCGCCGCGACGTGAAGAAGTGCGTGGTCACCAAGGAGACCGTCGACAAGGGGCTGACCCCGACGCTCGTCACCGAAGCCGCTCCGGAGGAGCCCGAGGAGCGCTCGCTGCGCGAGGAGTCGGCCTAGCCCCCGCAGGCTAGGATCGCCGCATGGCAGGGTCCTCCAGCAGAGCCTCGCGGGCCGGTCAGCGGCTCGACTCGCTACCCCTGGCGGAGCTGTTGCAGGGAGCGATCGCGGCCGTCAGCCGCTGGATACGGCTGTCGCCCAAGGAGCGCTCGCGGCTCCTGGGGCTGCTGGTCGAGTCGAAGGGCGTGGTCACGAGGCTCAGCCCCAAGGAGCGCAAGGAGCTGCGCCGGCTGCTGGGCAAACTCGATCTCGCCGGGCTCTCGCGCGAGCTGTCGGGGCTCACCAGGGACTGGCGCAAGCGCGGCGGACGCGGGCGCCGGCGCGCCAGGTGAGCACCCCCGCGGAGTCACCCGCGCCCGAAGCGGCGGATGAGCTCGAGGCGCTGTCGACCGAGGAGCTGCATCACCGCGCCGTGGCCCGCGCCGAGCGCCACCTCGACGTGAGGTTCTTCTGGCGGCTGCTGGAGGCGATCCCGGGCGCACAGGCGGCGGCCGGCGACACGGGCGAGGCGGAGTACGACGTGCAGTTCTCCAAAGGCCTGATCAGCGATGCCATGAAAAGCGGCGAGGGGCAGCTGGGCGAGGCGCTGCGGCCCCTGTTCCTCGAGTACCTGCGCAGCCACCCCGACGCCCAGGGCTAGGCCGGCGCTGGGGGCGCAGGCGAGCATGAACCGACAGGAGCGGCCCACACCCGCCGGCGCCTTCGCCCGCCAGCAGCGTGCCGAAGGCCAGCTGCGCTCGCTCGAGCTGTTCGGGATGCGCTTCGGCCTGGACCGTATGCGCAGGATGATGACCGCGCTGGGCTCGCCCGAGCGCTCGTTCGAGGCGGTGCACGTGCTCGGCACGAACGGCAAGTCCTCGACCACCAGGATGACCGCCGCGATCCTCGAGCGCCACGGGCTGCGGACCGGCTGCTACCTGTCCCCCCATCTCGTCTCCTATTGCGAGCGGGTGCTGGTGGGCGAGCGGGACATGGACCCCGACGGCTTCGCCGACGCGGTGTCACGTGCGGTCTGGGCGGCGGAGCGCGTCAACCGCACGCTCGCCGGGGACGACCACGTGACCCAGTTCGAACTGCTGACGGCGGCCGCCTTCTGGCACATGGCCGCCGCGGGCGTCGAGGTGGCCGTCGTCGAGGCCGGGCTGGGGGGCCGCTACGACGCCACCAGCGTGCTCGACGCCCCGGTCACGGTGCTTACCAACGTCGGCCTCGAGCACACCCGCTGGCTGGGCCCGACGGTGCGCGACATCGCCGAGGAGAAGCTCGCCGCGGTGGCGCCTGGCGCGGTGCTGGTGCTCGGCGAGGAGCTCGACGAGCAGGCGGACGCGGTCGCCCGGCGGGTGGGCCTCGAACGGGGGGCGCGGATCGTGCGCGCCCGTCCCCCCGAGCCGGCGCTGGCGCTGCGCGCCAATGGCGAGTTCCAGCGGCACAACTTCGCGCTCGCCCGGGCCGCGGCCGGTGCCTACCTCCAGCGCGCCGGCATCCCCGAGCGCGAGCCGGCGGTGACGGCGGCCGCCGCCGCGACGGAGGTCCAGGGGCGCCTACAGGTGCTCGCCGAGGACCCCCTCACGATCCTCGACGGAGCCCACAACCCGCACGCCGTCGCCTCCCTGCTCGGGTCGCTGCCGGCGCTGGTCGGCGAGCGCCCGCTGGGGCTGGTGCTCGGCGTGCTCGACGACAAGGACGCCGCCGCGATGCTCCAGGAGCTGCTCGCGCGGGCGCGGCGGGCCTGGTTCGTGGCGCCACCCAGCCCCCGGGCGCTGCCGCCCGCGACGCTCGGCTCGCTGGCCCGCCAGCTCGGCTTCACCGCCGCCGAGTCCGGCCCCGGGACGGCGCGGGCGCTACGCGAGGCGCAGCCGTGGGCGCGCGAGCACGGCGGCGCGGTGCTCGTCACGGGCTCGGTGTACCTCGTCGGCGAGGTCCTCGCGCAGGGGTCCGCAAGGTGAACGAGCAGGGGCCCTCGGTGCTGCGGATGGTCGGTCTCGTGGCCGGCGTGGTGGCCCTCGTGATCCTGGTTTTCTTCGCCGCCGGTTATGGCTTCGGCCGGTTGTTTCTCTAAACTCCGAGCCCCGATGCCCCCGCTCGCCTACTTCGGGATCGAAAGCAGCGGCTTCAGCCTCGCGGTCAATCTGCTGATCCTGTTCCTGGCGGTCCTGTACTTCTCGCTGATCTACTGGACCTTCCAGGACGCGCGCCGTCGCATCGCCGACCCGGTGATGGTCGGGCTGTCGACGTTCGTGGCCTGCTTCCCGTTCGCTGGCCCGGTCATCTACATGATCCTGCGCCCACCCGAGTACCTCGAGGACGTGCGTGAGCGCGAACTGGAGCTGCAGACCGCCGAGGCCAGGCTGGCGCAGATCCACCGCGGCCAGTGCCCCTACTGCGACTATCGCATCGAGCGCGAGTTCGTGCGGTGCCCGAGCTGCCTGCGCAAGCTCAAGGAGCGCTGCGCCAACTGCTCGCGGCCGCTCGACCAGGCGTGGACCATCTGCCCGTACTGCGAGGCCGACGTGCCGGGGGTCTCCTCGCCCCGGGTGCGCCGCCGCCGCAGCGGGGCCGTCGACGGGGAGCTCTCGCCGCCCTACGAGCGGACGCTCGCGCCCGAGCAGGCGCCGGAACCCTCGATCGCGCCCGAGCCCGCGATCGCGGCCGGGGGCGACGGCGCCTCGAGCGCCGCGGAGCGCCGCAGCGAACGCCGGGCGGCCGAGCGGCGCGCTGCCACCGGCCCGCGCACCGCCGCCGCGGCCAGGCGACCGCGCCCGGCCCCGTAAACACCGCGATCCGCCACTGAGCCCTCCCGAGCGCAGATGAACGTGCAGCGGACGCTGATCCTCGTAAAGCCGGACGCCTTCGCCCGCGGGCTTACCGGGGAGATCATCGCCCGCTTCGAGCGCAAGGGGCTGCGGATCGCCGCGCTGCGCTCGATGACCGTCGAGCGGGAGCTCGCCGAGCGCCACTACGCCGAGCACGCCGAGCGTCCGTTCTTCGGCGAGCTCGTCGACTTCATCACCTCCGGCCCGCTGGTGGCGTTGGTGCTCGAAGGCCACGAGGCGATCGCCGCCGCCCGCCAGGTGATCGGCGCGACCAACCCGCTGGAGGCGGCGCCGGGCAGCATCCGCGGCGACTTCGCCCTGCAGACCGGCGAGAACATGGTCCACGGCTCGGACTCGCCGGCCTCGGCCGAGCGCGAGACCGCGCTGTTCTTTGGGGACCTCGCCTAGCTCCCCGGCCGCGCCACGCCCCCTCGTGCTGGCCTCGGGCTCGCCCCAGCGGCGCGCGATCCTGCAGCGCGTGGGCGTGCCCTTCACCGTGCGCGTCCCCGAGGTGGCCGAGCACGAGCACGGCGAGCCGGTCGCGCTGACGCTCGCCAACGCGCTCGCCAAGGCGCGGGCCGTGCAGCAGCCCGACGCGCGGGAGACGGTACTCGGCTGCGACACGGTCGTCGCGCTCGAGGGCGGCGTGTTCGGCAAGCCGGCCGACCCCGAGCAGGCGGAGCTGATGCTGCGGGCCCTGGCCGGGCGCACCCACGAGGTCGTCAGCGGGCTGGTGCTGCTCGACGGCGAGCAGCGCCGCGAGACCCACGCGCGCACGCGGGTCAGCTTCCGCGAGCTAGACGAGCGGCTGCTGCGCTGGTACCTGGAGCTCGGCGAGTGGCGGGGGAGGGCCGGCGGGTACGCGATCCAGGGGGCCGGCAGCGCGCTGGTGCGCGCCGTGGAGGGTGACTACGAGAACGTCGTCGGCCTGCCCCTCGCCGCCCTGCTGGACATCTGCCCCGAGCTGCTCGCCGACCGCCGCCCCGAGGCGGGCAAAAGGTGAGAAATCGCTGCAAAGGCGCGCCCATCCTGCCCGGGGCTGCGCAGGGGTCCGCTAGACTGCGCCCCCGGGTGCGCCGAGGTACCGCCGCCCGGGACGCCGCGCCCCCCGGCGGCGCGGCCTGACCGGCCCCCCGCGCGTGTGCCCGCTTCCCGAACATGGGCATGCTCAGCTATCTGACAGGTTTCGGCGGTCGCGACATGGCGGTCGACCTCGGCACGGCCAACACGCTCGTATACGTGCGGGGCCGAGGCATCGTGCTGTCCGAGCCGAGCGTGGTGGCGATCGACTCGCGCAGCGGCGAAGTCCACGCCGTGGGAATCGAGGCCAAGCGCATGCTCGGCCGCACGCCGGGGACGATCCAGGCGATCAGGCCGCTGAAGGACGGCGTGATCGCCGACTTCGACGTCACCGAGCAGATGCTCAGGCACTTCATCCAGAAGGTCCACCAGAATCGCTGGGCGCACCCCCGCGTGGTCGTGTGCGTGCCGTCCGGCGTGACCGGTGTGGAGAAGCGCGCCGTCGAGGAGGCCTGCCTGTCGGCGGGCGCCCGCACCGCGTACCTGATCGAGGAGCCGATGGCCGCCGCGATCGGCGCGGGGCTGCCGGTCGGGGAGCCCACCGGCTCGATGGTCGTGGACATCGGCGGGGGCACCTCCGAGGTGGCCGTCATCTCGCTCGGCGGGATCGTCGTGTCGCAGTCGATCCGCGTCGGCGGCGACGAGATGGACGAGGCGATCATCAACTACGCCAAGCGCGAGTACAAGCTGCTGATCGGCCAGCAGACCGCCGAGGAGCTGAAGCTCGAGATCGGCTCGGCCTGCCCGATGTCCGAGGAGCTCCAGGCCGAGATCCGCGGGCGCGACATGGTCGCCGGGCTGCCCAAGACGGTCGTGCTGACCAGCGAGGAGATCCGCCAGGCGCTGGAGGAGCCCCTCAACCAGATCATCGACGCCGTGAAGGAGACGCTCGACCGCACGCCACCCGAGCTGGCCTCGGACATCATGGACCGGGGGATCATGCTCGCCGGCGGCGGCTCGCTGCTGCAGGGCCTCGACGAGCGCCTGCGCGAGGAGACGCAGATGCCCGCCCACCTGGCCGAATCGCCGCTGACGTGCGTGGCGGTCGGGTCCGGGCGCTCGCTGGAGGAGTTCGAGGCGATCCACCGCTCCAACCGCAACTCCCGCAATCGCCGGCGCCGGTGAGATCCCTGCTGGCGGCCGGCCGCCCGCCGCGGGGGTACTCTTGTGCATGAACGCTCCGGAAGGTTCTCTCGGTGCATGACAAGACCGTGCGGAGACGGCGGGCGGTGCTCGTGCTGCTCGTCGTGCTCTCCCTGCTACTGCTGACGGCATATTTCGGCGAGGCCCCCAGCGGGCGCCTGCACGGCGTGCAGCGCGCCTTCCTGACCGTCGTCTCGCCGATCCAGAACGGCGCCAACAAGGCGCTGAAGCCGGTCCGCGACACGATCGGCTGGTTCGGCGACACGCTCAGCGCCAAAGGCCAGCGCGACAAGCTCAAGCGCGAAAACAACGCCCTGCGCAAGCAGCTCGTGGCCGAGCAGGGCGCCAAGACCTCGCTGCGCCAGCTGCAGGGGCTCTACCACCTCGACCAGCTCGGGGCCGGCGAATACCACCCCGTGACGGCCACCGTCGTCGGGAAATCCCCCAACATCTGGTACGCCACGGTGACGATCGACGCGGGCAGCAACGCCGGCGTCCACGTCGACGACCCCGTCGTCAACGGCGAAGGGCTGGTCGGCAAGGTCGCCCAGGTCGCCTCCGACGGGGCCTACGTGGACCTCATCACCGACAGCTCGATGGGGGTCTCGGCGCGGCTGGGCAAGAGCACCGCCACCGGGATCGTGCAGCCGAAGGTCGGCGAACCCGGCGACCTCCTGCTCCAGTACCTGCCGTCCACCACGCAGCCCAACCGGGGTGAATTCGTGGTCACCTCGGGCACGGTCGCCAGCCCCGACGACTCGCTGTACCCGCCCGGGCTGCTGATCGGGCAGGTGACCTCGGTCAACGAAGAAACCGGCTTCAAGTCGGTCAACGTGCGCCCGGCGGTCAACCTCCAGAACCTCGACGTCGTGCAGGTGCTGACCTCCAGGGCGGGCTCGCGGGCCGCGAGCATCGCGAGCCTCGCCGCGCAGCTGCCCGCCGGCAAGGGAGTCTCCGGGGCCGAAGCCGGCGCCGAACAGTACGCGTCGACCGGGGGCGGCGGGTGAGCTCGACGAGCTCGGCGTCCCTGCCCCTGCGCCTGGCGGCGATGGCCGTGGTGGTCGCCTTCGTGCAGGTGGGGGTGGTCTCGGAGATCCCCGTGCTCGGCGTCAACGCCGACCTGTCGCCGCTGCTGGTCGCGTTCGTGGGGCTGTTGTGCGGCTCCACGGTGGGCGCCACCTACGGCTTCGCGACCGGGCTGCTGGTCGACCTGCTGCTGCTGCAGACGCTCGGACTGAGCTCGCTGATCTTCACGCTGGTGGGC
>DATJBO010000123.1:0-8011 GCA_035515315.1 Solirubrobacteraceae bacterium | reverse complement strand
GGCGCTCGCCTCCTAGGGGGCGCTCTCCGACAGCCTCCTGACGGCGCCGGTCCTACGCCGGCGCCGCAGGCGGCCGCCGTCGCGGCCCCGGCTTGCCGGCGCGTGCCGTCAGTGGGGCCCGTCCGGCCCAGATCCCGGCGATCCCCGGCCGCCGAGCGCTGAAGCGGCCAACCTTCCCCGCCACGCTGCGTTATAAGGGTGTCGGCAACTGGAGGAGGGGGAAGCGGTCGTGAGGGGGTTAGTTGCAGGATGCGCCGCTGCGCTCGTGATGTGGGCGTGGGCCGCCCCGGCCGCGCCGGACGCCCCGGCCGCGCCGGCCGCGCCGGCCGCGCCGGACGCATCGGCGGCCGAAGAACACTGTCCCGGGCGCCACGGCGGCACGGCCGTGCTCGACTGGGGGTTCAACGCCTCCGAACAGATCGGCGCGGGGTTCTCCAGCAACTACGAGAACTCCCCCCAGACGGTGCTCGGCCTCACCGGGGTGACCCAGGTCGAGGCCGGCTTCAAGTTCGGGCTCGCGCTGCTGTCCAGCTGCACGCTGGAGTCGTGGGGGACCGGCAACAAGGGGCAGCTCGGCAACGGCAACCAGCTGCTGGAGAGCCACCCGGTGCCCGTCCAGGCCCTCACCGAAGTCAAGGAAATCGCGGTGGGCAACGCCCACGCGATGGCGCTGCGTTACGACGGCACGGTGTGGACGTGGGGAGCCTCCGAATTCGGAGAGCGGGGGAACAAGGAAAAGGGATATGAACGCACATCCCGTCAAACCGAACCGTGGTTTGAGCCGCGTGACAAGCCGATTGAGGTCCCGGGCCTGAGCGGCGTCAAGCAGATCGCCAGCGGCGGCAAACGCGACTACGCGCTGCTCTCCGACGGAGAGGTGATGGCCTGGGGCGAAGACCGCAGCGACGAGCTGGGAGTCGAAGAGAAGGGCGCCGAAGAAGAACTCTGCCTGGGGGAAACCCATGCGATCACCCCGATCCAGTGCAGCACCATCCCGCGCCCCGTGAAGATCAAGGGACTCGGCAAGCTCTCGGGCATCGAACGGATCGGGGCCGGGGAAGAAAGCGCCTATGCGATCGCCTCGGGGGGCAAAAGGGTCGCCGCCTGGGGCTCGGGCGGCAAAGGCCAGCTCGGCGACGGCGATAACCAAGACAGCTCCTCACCGGTGCGCACGCTGCTCGAACCGGCCTCGCCGGTGGTCGAAATCGTGGGCGGCGCCACCCACGTGCTGGCGAGGCTGGCCGACGGCGAACTGTACGCGTGGGGATCCGACGGGTCGGGGCAGCTCGGCTTCGAGGCCGGCAACGAACCCGACGAACAATGCGGCCGCGACGCGTGCGTCATGGTGCCCGAACCGGTCCCCTCGCTCGAGCACGTGGTGGCGCTCGCCGCCGGCGAAGGCACCAGCTTCGCGGTGGAGGAGGAAGAAAGCGCGGCCAAGGTCATCTACTCGTTCGGGGGCAACGGCCCATGGGAACTGCTGGGCCTGGGAGACGTCAACCTCACGGGCACCTCTACACCGACCCCGATCCCGGGGCTCGGCTCGGTGGACGCGGTGGCGGCGAGCTCGACCACTGCCGTGGCGACCCTCGAAGGCGCCTCCGGACGCGTGCCGCCGATCGCACTGACGTCCTTCGAAGAGGCGCTCACACCGGAATGGGACGTCGGCGTGGAACCGTACAAGCTGCGCGACAGACCCGTGGGCACCAGAGAATTCGGCCCGACCCTGGAAGGAAGCTGCAAAAGCCCCTGCAGCCTTCCGCTCTCGGGGCTCAAAGCCCAGCCCTACGAAGTGGTACTCAAGAACCCCGAAGCCAAAGAAGGCAAAGAAAAGGTCCGCAGGATCATCGGCACGCCGAAATCCGGGAAAGGTTGGCCGTCGAACACCGCCCCGCCCACGATCACCGCCAGCCCCGCCATCGAAACCGGAAAACTGCGCAAGGGCCAGACCCTCACCGTCTCGAAGGGCTCATGGACCAACAGCCCGACCCAGTTCTCATACCAATGGCTGCGATGTGAAGGAAACGGCGAAGCTGGAGCCGCCGAAGAACTCGGAACCGAATGCGAACCGGTCGGCAAAGAACCCGCCACGAACGAATACGAAGTGCAGACCGGGGACGTGGCACACACGATCGTCGCCGCCGTGGAAGCGGGCAACGCGTCGGGCTCGAGCATCGCCGTGACCAGGCCTGAAGTGATTCTCGCCGCCGGCGAAGAAGACGAACCCCCCTACCCGACCTTCACACAGCGCCCTACGATCACCGGGGCCGCCGTCGAAGGCGACACGCTGACCGTCCACGAGGGTTCCTGGGAAAACTCCCCGACGAGCTTTGAAGAGAAGTGGTTCCGCTGCAAAGGCAGGACCGAAGAAGGGGTTGGCGGTAGCTGCGGGGCGATCACGGTCAAAAAAGGCGGGGAACCGTACACCGGGGAAACCTATGTCCCGGGCGCCGAAGACGTGGGCCAGTGGATCGAGGTGCACGAGCGTGCGACCAACCCCGGTGGGTGGGAAGTCGCCAGCTCGCTGGCAGAGCAGATCGCAACGCCCACGCCGCCGGGGAACGTCTCGCCGCCGACGATCACCGGCGCGGTCGAACAGGGCTACACGCTGACCGCGAGCGAAGGCTCGTGGACGAACGCTCCTTCCAACCCACACTGGCAGTGGATGCGCTGCTCGGCCTTGGGCCAGGAATGCGCGAACATATCCAAAGGGACCAAGCAGAAGCTCAACATCACCCCCAAGGACGTTGGCCACACCCTGGTGGTCGCCGAATCGGTCGAAAACGGGTTCGCGCGCAGCGAGGCGGTCGACTCCTCCCCGACCGTCGTGGTGCCCGTCCCGCCGCCCGAACCGCCCTCGACGCAGTCACCTCCCACGATCACGGGGACCGACGAACAGAGCCACACGCTCATCGGTCACGCCGCACTCTGGAGTGGAGAACCGAAGAGCTTCGAATACCAGTGGAAACGGTGCGAATCCGGGAGCCTGAACTGCCATCCGATCGACGGCGCCGAAGGCACCAAATACACGCTCACCGGCACGGATGTGGGAAAGGTGATCGAGCTGCGCGAAACAGCCACCAACGGGGCGGGTTCGGGGGTGTCGATATCGGCGGCCACGGCCACGATCGCGCCCGCGCTGCCGGTGAACAGCCAGCCGCCGTCGATCAGCGGCGCTCCAGAGCAGGGCAAAGGACTGCGGGAGCTTCACGGCAAATGGAGTAACGAACCCACCGAATACTCCTACCAGTGGGAGCATTGTGACAGCTCGGGCAACACCTGCGAAGCGATCAGCGGTGCAACGTCGAGGAACTACGCGCCCAAGAGCACCGAAGTGGGAGCCACCCTGAGGGTCCAGGAGCGCGCCATCAACGCCGCCGGGACCACGCCGCCGGCCACCTCCGCGGCCACCGCCCAGGTCGTCTCCGCACCTCCCGCGAACATCAAACCTCCGACCGTCACGGGCAACCCTCAGCAGAGCGAAACGCTGACCGCCCACGCCGGCACGTGGAAAAACTCGCCCACGCACCGCTCCTACCAGTGGCTGCGCTGCGAACCCGGTGAATGCCGGACGATCGAAGGCGCCACCAAAACCACCTACCTGGTCACGCTCGCCGACGTCGGTTTTTCCCTCCTGGTCAGGGAAGCGGCCTCCAACAACAGCGGGTGGGAAGCCGCCCGCTCGGAAGGGCTGCAGGTCGGCGGCACCCCGACGCCGTTCGTCACATCCCTGGAACCCGATACGGGCTCGGTCGACGGCGGCACCAGCGTGCTCGTCATCGGCGGGAACCTCGGCGACGCTAGCGCCGTGTCGTTCGGGTCGACGAGCGCCAGCTCCTACGAAATGCTGTCCTCGAGTGAGATCAGAGCTGTCGCGCCGGCGCAGGGGAACGGGACCGTGGCCGTCACCGTCACCACTCCGAAAGGCACCAGCGGCGTGACCGCGGGCTCGCAGTTCACGTATGGCACCCCTCCCACACTGACCTCGATCGACCCCGACGAAGGGCCCGAAGGGGGAGGCAGCGTCGTGATGATCACCGGCACCCAGCTCGAACAGGCGAGCGAAGTGAAATTCGGGGCGGTCCCCGCCGAAGGCTTCGGCGTGCAGTCATCCACCACGATCATCGCCGTCGCTCCACCGGGCACCGGCACCGTGGCGGTCACGGTGAAGACGCCGTTCGGGCAGACAACGCCAGGGTCGGCGAGCCAGTTCACCTATGTGGAGACCGGCATCCCGCCCGAAATCAAGAAACTGTCGGTCAAGAAGGGTCCGGCCAGCGGCGGCACCGAACTGACGATCACCGGGAGCTTCTTCACCTACACGAGCGCCGTGAGCTTCGGACAGGTCCCGGCCGCCAGCTTCAAAGTAGTCTCACAGAACGAAATCTCGGCTGTGACGCCGCCCAACACAGCGGGGCTGATGGACGTCACGGTCACGAGTCCCTACGGCACAAGCGCGATGTCGGGCAAGGATCGCTTCCGCTACGAAAACCCGATCATCACGAGCGTCTTCCCGGAAGAAGGCCCTCTGGCCGGCGGGACGGATGTCACGATCACCGGCATCGGGTTCGCCCCCGGAGAAGAAGTGACGACATTCAAGTTCAAGAGGGAACCGGCCACCTTCGTCGAATGTCCGTCGACCACCGAATGCACGATGATCGCCCCGCCCGACACCAAAGCGCAGACGGTCAAGATCAAAGCCACCGCCAACGGTCGCAACAGCGCGGCCAAAGACATCGGCGACGAATACACCTACGTCGAATAGCCGCGACCACGCTCGTCCTGGCCGCGACGGGGATGCTCGCGGGAACCGTCCCGGCCGCGACGGCCGACGCCGACGGCGGCGCCCTGCACGTCGGCCTGCGGATCTCCGTGACGGGGCTCCCCGGCGCGCTCAGCCGGATCACCGCGACGGTGTCGACGGCGCCCCAGGCGCGATGCCGCCTCGCGGTCAGCGAAGCCGGCAGGACGCGCTCCTTCGCCAGCACGAGGCCCGGCTCGGTGCTGTGGAGCTGGATGAGCCGCCGTGCCGGGAGCAGCGGCCCGTGGCGCTTCCTGGCGAGGTGCCGCACGCCCACCCACTGGGCGTGGAGGCGGTATCGCACCGAACCCGGTCTGCCCGCGATCGGCGGGGCGTTCGTGAGTGCCCCCGCGATCGCGGGGGCCCAGCCGCCCGTGCCGATCGCGCCCGG
This sequence comes from Solirubrobacteraceae bacterium, assembly GCA_035515315.1. Taxonomy (GTDB): domain Bacteria; phylum Actinomycetota; class Thermoleophilia; order Solirubrobacterales; family Solirubrobacteraceae; genus Palsa-744. The sequence continues at coordinate 2,819 of DATJBO010000123.1, read as the reverse complement.
AGCCGGCTCGTGCGACTCCCAGGGGATCTGCTTCGCCGCCGACCCCTTCTCCGCCGGCGAGTGCACCTGGTACGCGGTAGGTCGCCGGCCTGACCTGGCGGGGATCGTGGATGGGGACGCCTCGAGGTGGCTCGAAGCGGCCGCCGGCAAGGCCCCCGAGGGCACCAGGCCGGTGGTGGGCGCGCTCGCCGTGTGGGCCGCGAACGTCAGCCCCGCCGGGTCCGAAGGACACGTGGCCTATGTCGCGGAGGTGCGCGACGGACGTCTGCTGGTGGACGACTCCAACTGGAAGTCCACACCCGAGAGCCCCCCGCTGCAGGTCCACGAACACTGGGTCCGGGCGGACTCGGTCGAGGGCTATATCTACCCGCCGCCAGCCGCGGCCGGTTAGCGACGGGCCTAACGGCGGGATGGCGACGCCAAGCCCCGCTGGTTGGCGAGGGCGCTGCGGCCTACAGGAGGCTGCCCACGCCGTGCACCACGGCGCTGCCCAGCACGATCTCGAGCACCACCCCGCCGGCCCCGACCGCGACGCCGGCGATCGCCACCACGGCGTCTTCGAGGATCACCCCGAGGGATAGCAGCACCACGCCCAGCGCCGGCAGCGTGTCGAGCCCGGTGAACGGCGGGGCCAGGAAGGCGCCGAGCGAGCCGGCGAGCACCAGCAGCCCGAAGGCGATGTTGCTGGCGCGGCCCCCGAACAGGAACCGCGCCCTCGGCCGGGAGATCCGCTCCAGGCGGCGGATCAGCCGCATCAGCCGCTCGATGAAGCGCTGCTGCCTGGCGCCCGCGAGCTCGAGCCGCCGGAAGCGCTCCGGCAGCCACACTTCGCTGCGTCCGACCACGAGCTGCAGCGCGAGCAGCATCGCGATCACCTCGAACACGTGCGTCGCGCCCCCGGTGGGCAGCGGCAGCGCCGGCACCGCCAGCAGCAGCACGAACGCCACGGCGAAGGCGCCCCGCCCGAACAGGTCGTTTAGGCCGCCGAGGGATTTGTCCTCGTCGCCGTCGAACCACTGCTGCAGCAGCTCGCTGGCTCGAGGGGGCTGATCGGAGGCGTCGCCCATGGCTGGCCGGCGTGGCACTGTAGCCCGCCATGGCATCCGCCGGCGGACGCCCCCGCGTCAGTTCAGGAGGTTGACCTCCATCTTTTCCTTGTTGGCGAGTTCGATCGTCAGCAGCATGGCGCCCTGCTCGGCGGGGGCCGCGCCGATCTGCGCCGAGAGCACGAACTTCGTTTCGTTTTCAAACGATTCGATGCTCTGGTGGCCCCTGTCCTCGAAGAATTTCAGCTTGGCCTTCTTCAGCATCCGGTCGGTGAGTTTGAAGGGGAGGATCGCTCCGCCGCGCCACACGTACCGCGTGTGCTGGCATTCGAATTCCATGAACTTTCCGTTGCCGGGAGCGCCCACGGCGAGGCCGACCTGATCTTCCTCGGGTTTCGGTTCGGTTTTGACGATCCCCAGCTGGGCGGTCAGCGTCGCGGTGGTGATGTTGCCTTCCCTTTCGTTTTCGCCGAGCCCCTTGCAACTGGTCCCGGTGTGTCCTTCTTTGATCCCGTTTTTGCAGCCCGTGAAGTGGATCACGACGTCCGAGATGACCTTCGCGTTGGCGTAGTGGCCGGTCAGCTTGGCGGTGTTCGTGCATTCGACCACTTTCCCGCTGACGGTTTCGAACTTGATCTGTTCGCCTCTCACCGACTTGGCGATCACCGTGGGTTTCGGGCCCGGCCCCGGCAGCCATTCGAACCTGCCTTTCCCTTCGGTGTTGACCTGGGTGCAGGCCGAGTCGGTGTACTTGCCGGTGCTGGCCTTCGCGCAGTGCCCGATCTCGGGCGGCGAAGCGGCGTACACGAACTCGTCGGCGGGGGTGACGAGGCTTTTGCCGCCCGGGCCGACGAGCGTGACATCGACGGTGCCGACACCCGCGGGAGATACCGCCGTCACTTCGGTGGCAGACTCGACTTTCACGTCCGTGGCGGGGACTTTGCCGAAGTCGACCGCTTCGACGCCTTCGAAGTTGGTCCCGTGGATGACGACGCTGGTCCCGCCTTCTTGGGAGCCGCCCGCCGGGGTCACGTCCGTCACGATCGGGACGTAGCTGAACTCGCTCGCCGGCGTCGCCGCACTCGTGCCGCCGGCGACCGTCACCGTGACTTGCACCACGCCACTGCCGGCAGGCGCCACCGCGTGGATCGTGTTAGCCGATTCGACCGTGTATTCGGTCGGGTTGGTAGCCCCGAAGTGCACGGCGCTCACGCCGGTGAAGCCTGTTCCTGTGATCGTCACGTGGGTGCCGCCCGCAGGCGACCCTTCGATCGGGCTCAAGCCGGTCACCGTGGGCAGCTTCGGCCCGGCCACGAGCGAGTGGGTGCCGGAGGCGCTGATCTGATTGACCTGGTGGATGGCGGTCACCTGCACGGGGACCAGGCTGCGCGGCGTTCCTTCGCTGCCGATCCCCAGCTGACCTTCGCCGTTGGTGCCCCACGTCCACACGTTGCCGCTCGTCTGCAGCGCGACGCTGAAGTTGGCCCCAGCCGCCAGCGAGGCGACTTCGGTGAGTCCGCTGACCTGGACGGGCACGTCGCTGGGGGTCTGCGTGTTGTTGCCCAGCTCGCCGGCTTTGTTGCTGCCCCAGGCGTACACTTCGCCGCCCGTGAGCGCCGCCAGGCTGTGTGCTTCGCCGGCCGCGATCGCATGCACGCCGATCAGTCCCTGGACGGCGACGGGCGCGTCGCGGTTCGTTTCTTTTTCGCCGTTGCCGAGCTGGCCCTTGGCGTCGGAGCCCCACGCCTCGACCGTGCCGTTGCTCAGCAGCGC
>DATJBO010000122.1:0-20334 GCA_035515315.1 Solirubrobacteraceae bacterium | reverse complement strand
CACGGTAGAGGTCGGCGAACTCGGCGTCGAGCTGAGCCTTCGTCTTGGGGCTGTCGCGGTCGGCCACTCATGGCACCCTACCCCTGCGGAAGCGGCCGATCAGGCGGCGCGCGAGACCTCGCGCCCCGCGACGGGACGGACGTTCGGCGGCTCGGGTGGCCCCTCTCCCCCCAACCATTCCCACTGCAGGGTCACGCAAGCCCAGATACGGGCGGTGACTCCGGCCGCGAGCGCGGGAGAGGAATCGCCGGTCGTGGGGAACAGCATCGGCCGTCCCACCCGCAGGCGGACCTTGCGGGGGCGGATCCGCCAACCGCGGCGTACCTCCTCGGTGCCGTACACGGCGACGGGCGCCACCGGGGCGCCGGTTTCCAGCGCGAGGCGCCCGATGCCCCGGCGAGGCGACGCGAGCGGGCCCGTGCGGATGCGGGTGCCCTCCGGGAACACCACCACGCAGTCGCCGCGTTCGAGGATCGCCTTGGCGGTCCTCATCGCATCCCCGTCGCCGGCACCGCGATCGACGGGGAAGGCCCCCAGCGCGTTCAGCGCCCACGCCTGCCAGCGCCGCTCGAAGAGCTCGCGCTTGGCCATGTAGTAGACGGGACGCCGGACGAGGCTGCCGATCACGAACGGGTCCAGGAACGAGCGGTGGTTGGCGGCCAGCAGCAGCGGCCCGCTGGCGGGAAGGTGCTCGCGGCCGATCCGCTGGAGACGGAAGTAGACGAGGAAGAAAGGCAGGAACAGCATGCGGATCACCCTGTAGACGAACGGGTTGACCCCCTTCTGGAGGGCCCGCTCGTGAAACGGCTCGAGGTCGACCCGCTGCGCCTGCTCGGGGGCCCCCAGGGCGGGCGCATCCTCGCCCGTGGGGGGCGGCGCCTGCCGATCGCGGGGGGGCGGATCCTTCACAGCCCCAGATACACCGGGGCCGAGGGACCCGTTACAGCGGCCGGGTTCGGCTCAGCCGAACAGCGACGTCACGGACGAGATCAGGTCCGTTTCGTCTGCGAGCAGCTGGACCGCGGCCACGGCGCCGACGCAGCCGAGGCCGTTGCGGACGGCGTGCACGGCGGCCTGGATGCGGTTGTCGAGCTTCAGCTTGGTAAGGATGCTGGCGACGTGGTTCTTGACGGTGTTCTCGCTGAGCGCGAACGCGACCCCGATCTCGCGGTTGCTCTCGCCCGTGGGAAGGCGGCGGAAGATTTCCAGCTCGCGTTTGGTGAGGATCGCGGCGATCGCGTCGGCGTCGAGCGCGTCGTCCTCGAGGATGCCGCTGGGGGGGCCGTGCCCGGTGAGGCTCTCCAGTAGCTCCGGCGCGATCACCGACTCGCCCGCGGCGCACGCACGGACGCCCGTCGCGATCGCTTCGCGCCTCGAGCTCTTGAGCAGGAAGCCGCGCGCCCCCGACGCGATCGCATCGGGCAGGAGGGCGCGGTAGGCGCTGTTGGTGAGCACCACGACCTGCATCGTCGGCGTCAGGCGGGCGAGGCGCTCCACCCACTCCAGGTGGGCTGTGCCGGCGAACACCGGGTCGATGACGACGGCTGAGGGCTCCTCATCATGCAGGACGTCGAGCACCTCGCGGGGGCCCCTACCCTCTCCGACCACCTGCATCCCGGCCGCGACCAGGGCCTGCTTGAGGGCGCCCCTGGTAAGGTCGTGCTCGTCGATCAGAACGATTGTGTGGGGTCTCATCGCGCGGGCCCGGCCCGCGGGCTGGGCTTGCTTTGTGGCAATGTTCATATGATCGGTGCTAACCATATCGGGCGGAGGATTTGACCGGGTCGATCGGGCCCTCGACGCGATATTCGTAACGCGTCGCCGGCGGGCCGCCTATAGGGTCCGCCACCTATTTCCGTCCGGGCTGCTGCGCGGCGGTGTCGTTGGGAGCTGATCGTCGGTGCTGTTGGAGACCTGCTCCCCCCGTTGCCGTTGGGGACCTGCTCGCCGTTGCCGTTGGTTGGGATGAACTCCGCGACGGCAGCGAGACCTTCGGCCTCGTTCCGTCTCGCCGGGCGGCGCTTGCTCGAAGGGCCGTTAGAGCAGGCCGAGGTCCGGCTTGCCGCCGTGACGCGCGTCGTCCGGTACGCGAGGGCCGGCTGCTGCGATCCGGCAGACCGCCACGACAACGGTCGTGACGGCCAGCCAGATGATTGGAACTAGGAGGAGAAGCATCGAGGCTCACGATGTTGAGGGAGGCTCCTGAAGCCAGCCTGTCGGAGCCTTAACGGGCGGATAAGTCCTCACGGCGTGCTCGCATCGGGCCTCGCGACGAGCCAGGGCGGATCCAAGGGCGCCATGACAGCAAGCGTGTCTCGAGGCAGCCATTGCGAGGGCCGTGACCGGCCAGAAGGGCCAAGTAGACTCGGGCATCCCGCCGGAGTAGCTCAGCTGGTAGAGCACCTGTCTTGTAAACAGGGGGTCACGGGTTCGAGTCCCGTCTCCGGCTTGGGCGAAGTGCCTGGACCACGGAAGGGTAACTGTGATGCGGAGGACCCTCCCGGATCTGACAGGGATGCGGCCGCTCCCACGCGACGGCGGCCTCGGATTCCGGTTTTTCGGCGGCGTGAGGGCTGGTGTGCGATCCAGCTAGAGCCGGATCTTCTCGCCGGTGACGACGGTCCTTGCGCCCACCTCGTCGCTTATCGACACCGCTATCACTTCGTGGCGCTTGCGCCGAAGCCGCCCTCGGTTGGTGAGCGCTACCGGACCCACGACCGTGGAAGCGCTACTCCTCCAGCCCCGCCGCTTTGAGTGCCTCGCTGCGATCCGGGTACTCCACCAGCCGGGCGATCCTGCCGTCGCGGAAGGTCTGGACGTGTGCCAACTCCATCTCCATCGGCGTGCCGCTGCTCGCCCCGTGGCCGCTGAATCGCACCCACGCGAAGACCACCTCGCCCGCGTCTTTGACCTCCAGGGGCTCCACGGTGAGATCGGGGTACGCCTCTTCCCAGGTGGCGAATTGCCGGCGGATCGCGTCGATCCCGCGATGGATCGCGGAGTCGGGGTCCGTCGAAGAGGCGTGGTACTCGCCGTCCTCGTGCCAGAAATCGAGTTGGGGAACACGCTCCCCGGCGTTGTAGCGGGCGTACCCTTCGATCACTTTTTCCACATTCTGCTGGGACACGCGTCACTCCTTCGCGTTCCGGATCTGCTCCGCGGCTGCGATCGCCTCGTCATGGGTCAGGTATGCCCGCAGTCGCCAGATCTTCCCATCCCGCAGCTCCCACACGGCACCGACCGGGGACTCGACCGGCACGCCGCCGCTGCGGCCGAAGCCGCGCAACCGACCGAGGACCAGCACCGTGTCCCCCAGGTCGCGGTACTGGTCGGCCAGGAAGTGGAACTCGCTCCACGCGCCCCGGAGCCTGTCGAAGTACGTGGCGACGCCCTCGTGCCCTCGAAACACCTCCCCCTCGACGGCCGCCAGCCCCACCTTCCACTCGATGTCGGGGGTGGTCAGCTCGGAGAACGCCCGGACATCGCCACGGCTGAAGGCGTCGATCGCCCGGGCCACGACCTCGATGTTCTCCTCGGACACAGCCTGCTCCCCGAGCCCGCTACAGCTGGACCCGCGCCCCGATCGAGATCGTACGGTCGGACGGGAGCCGGAAGTAGGCCGCCGGGTTGGCGGCGTTGCGGGCGAGCGCCACGAACACCTTCTGCCGCCAGCGGGCCATCCCGGGATCGTCCGTCGGCTCGATCGTGATGGTCGACAGGAAGTACGTCGCGTTAGCCACGTCTCCCTCTATCAGCTCCTGCTCCGAGGCCCACCGCAGCGCTGCCGGCACGTCGGGCTCGTCGAGGAAGCCGAACCGCAGGGACACGAAGGCGATGTCGCTTCCCAGCGTGAGCGGGTCTCCCGTGGCCCCGCTGTACATGATCCGCATCTTGGTGCTGAACCGCCGGGACTCATGGATGTGGGGTACACGCTCGGTCTCGACGGCGACGATGAGCACCGAATCCTGCAGGACCTGGTTGCGTTCGACGTTGGCGCGCAGGGCGAAGGGCGTGGTCTTCAGGTTCGGGTTCATGAACACGCCGACCCCGGGGACTCTGCTGACACGGAACTCCTCCGCACACAGGCCCTCCACGAAGTCGTGCAACGACCCTTCCATGCGCCGGCGGTTGGCGCTGACCAGGTCCCGCCCCCTGTGCCAGGTCGTCATCACCAGGAACAGGATCGTGGCGACGACCAGCGGCAGCCACCCGCCGTGAACGACCTTCGTGAGGTTGGCCGAGAAGAACGCGACCTCGACCGTCAGGAACACCGATCCGCCGAGCACCACCAGGCCGCGAGGCCGGTTCCACAGCAGGCGCGCGACCGCCAGGAACAGGATCGTGCTGAGGATGAACGTGCCCGTGACCGCCACCCCGTAGGCGGAGGCGAGACCGGTGGAGGAGCCGAAGCCGATCGTGATCACGAGCACCGCGACGAACAGCAACGCGTTGATCCCGGGCGTGTAGATCTGCCCGTTGTGACGCGCGGATGTGTGTCGGATCGTCAGGCGGGGCAAAAATCCTATCTGCACCGCCTGCTGGGTGACGCTGAACGCGCCGGAGATGACCGCCTGCGAGGCGATCACGGTCGCGAACGTGGCGAGGAACACGGCCGGCACCTGCGCCCATCCGGGGACCAGCAGGAAGAACGGGTTCGAGATGGCGCTCGGGGAGCGCAGGATCAGCGCCCCCTGGGCCAGGTAGTTGATCGTCAGTGCGGGGAACACCAGGAAGAACCAGGCGCGGCGGATGGGGGAGCGGCCGAAGTGGCCCATGTCCGCGTACAGCGCCTCGGCGCCGGTCACGACCAGGACGACTCCCGCCAGCGCCACGAACGCGACCGCGCCGTGGTGGATCAAGAACTCCGCGGCGTACGTCGGAGACAGCGCGCGCAGCACCGCCGGATGCCGCGCGATCTCGGGGATGCCGAGCACTGCCAGCACGGTGAACCAGACGGCCATCACCGGCCCGAACAGCTTGCCGACGACCCCCGTGCCGAATCGCTGGATCGCGAACAGCGCCGTCAGCACCGCGATCGCGATCGGCAGCACGAGCGACGACAGGCTCGGCACGGCCACCTTCAACCCTTCCACCGCGGAGAGCACGGAGATCGCGGGGGTGATCATGCTGTCGCCGAAGAACAGCGACGCACCCAGGACCCCGAGCGTGATAAGGCCGACGGTCAGGCTGGTGCGCTTCTTGACGCCCTGCAGCAGCCCCGTCAGGGCCATGATGCCGCCCTCACCCTTGTCGTCGGCGCGCATGATGAAGCTCACGTAGCCGACCGACACGATCATCGTGATCGCCCAGAAGATCAGCGAGAGCACCCCGTACACCTCGCCGGGAGTGGTGTGGACGGCGTGGTCGTCGGTAGCGAACACGGCCTGGACCGCATACAGGGGGCTCGTCCCGATGTCGCCGAACACGACCCCGAGCGCGCCGAGCGCCAGCGCCGCCGTGCCCGAGCCGGCGAGGGCGCTTCGCACGATCGGCTCCGCCTCAGCCCCTCCGTGCGCCGATCGCGCCGCCGCAGACACAAATGGACCCTAGCGACGGCCGTCCCCGGCGCCTTCGTTGAGCTCCCGCGCGACGTCGACCACCGCTGTGCGCTGGTAGAAGTCGACCGCCACGATCGCCCCGTGGATACCCCGCGCGTGAGTGCATCGCGCGATTCGCGCGCGCAGGAAGGCGGCCCGCCCGATCTGCGCGTTGACGGCCGGGCTGGGCGGGAACGGGGGGACCCAGTGGTTGATCAGCAGCAGCGGGCTCGCGCTCGTACCGCGGTAGCGCGCGCAGCTGAGTTGGCCGGGATGCAGCGCTCCCAGCGGCGTGTCCTGGATGAACTCGAACGCGGGCATGTACCAGGCCGGGGCACCTCCGTTCTCCTCGGCGAACACCAGCAGCCTGCGGTCGCTGTCGATCAGCTGCCCGAGGGTCGGCAGCGCCGAATGCGCCGGCAACGTCTCGGCGTAGCTCGTGAGCCCGGCGGCGTCGAAGGCTCGTTCGATCGTCGAGCGCGGAACGTAGTCCTCGACGATCACGACCAGGGCCTGCCGGGGGTGGTCCTTCAGGAAGCTCGCCACAGCTTTCAGTTCCCGCCCCAGAGGCTCGGCGCCCAGCTCGCACAGGGTGTGACACAGGTAGGGCTCGGGGTTCCCCTTCAGCTGGCCGAGGCCGACGCCCCCGGCTACCCGGTCGGCAACGCGCAGGGCGCTCGCCGGCAGCTGTTCGGCCACCTTGTTGCGGTCGGACCCCTCCGCCCGCAGATCGGTCCGCACGCGGCCGGTGGCGGGGTCCCGCGCGCCGTAGTGGACGTCGATCAGCAACGCCCGGATCCCGTCCTGCAGCTGGCGCGGGATCGGGTAGGTCTGGTTGGCGAAGTACCACCCGTGCTCGCTCGAGGCCGCGAACGAGTTGTGCGTGCCGGGGAAGACCACCTCGTCGAGCCGCAGCGAGCACGACGCCGTGGACCCGTTGCAAGCGTGCGCCCCCGCCCCCGCCCCCGCGCCGTGGGAGGCCCCGCACGCACTCGCGGCAAGGCCGATCAGCGCCACCAGGGCGGCCCGGCCCGGCCGGCTCAGGCGACGGCGCCCCATCACCCGCGGCGGCCCACGTCGACCAGCGCGCTGCTCATCCGGATCGCCCTCACGGCGCCGACGCCGCCGGCCTGGAGCAGCACGCCGAGCGTCAGCAGCAGGTATCCGGGGACCGCGAGCACGCTCGAGCCGAGCATCAACAGGCCCACGCGGCTGATCGCGTAGAAGGGCGCGGTGACGAGCACCGACAGCGTGGCTCCGATCGCGCTCGCCGCCAGGCGGTCCCGGCGGGGCGCGCGCGCGTCCACGCCGAGCAGGCGTGACGGCAGCGACAGGTACACCACCATCAGCAGGCCGACCGAGATGCCGAGGGACACCGTGAACCATGGCCGGGAGAGCCGTGCCCCGGCGGTCACGCTGGCGGCCAGCAGGCACCCGACGAGCAGGCCCACGAGCAGGATCGGGCGGCCCCTCCCGGCGGCAGCACGCATCGAGTCACCGACGGTGGAAGCCCGATCGCCGGCCACCGCGAACGCGAACACGACGTTGAGGAACAGCGCTGCGACCGTCACGCCCACGATCAGCATCGAGACCGCCACCAGATCCCCTTCGTGAGCCGAGTGGAACGAGCTGCCCCGCAGCACGTGCAGGCGCAGGTCGTACATCGCGAGCCACAGCCACACGGCCGGCAGCACCTCCACCGGGACCAGGCGCCAGTCGTGGAGCAGCCGCCGGAGCCCCTCGAGCAGCATCGCGAATGCCCCGACCAGGTAGGCCAGCGGGGCGAACAGCCGCCGGGAGGAGCTGAGGCACAGCACCTCCTCGACCATCGGCTCGTCCCCCTGTTCGACCGAGCGCACGAACCAGCGCAGGCGGGCGATCACGTCTGCACGCCGGCTCGGGCTCATCCGGCACGGATTGTGAAGCGCGCCCGGCACACGTGTGTGGGGCGCGCCCGTGCCGCCCGCGACTCGTCCGCGTCGGGGCGCGCCGTGGCGCCCGCGACTCGTCCGCGTCGGGACGCGCCGTGGCGCCGGCCGCCGGCGCCTAGCGACGTTTCGCCGGCTTGTACCGGAAGCGGTCTTTTTTCGAGATCGCCGTCGTTCCCCCGAGGGTCGTCACGGTCACGTCCACGAGACCGGCGCCCGGCGGAGCCGTCACGGTGATCGTCGACCCCGTCGGCCCCACTTCGAATCCTTTCGCGGAGGCCCCCCCGAACTTGACCGCGAGCGCACCCGTGAAGTTCGAGCCCGTGATCGTGACCACGGTTCCTCCTTCTTCCGATCCCTTCCGTGGCTTGAGCCGCCTGATCGTGGGAGCCGCTCCCACCGGGGTGTACGAGAACTGGTCCGCCGGGGTGGTCTCGCTGGGTCCTTCGGCCGTGGTCACCGTCACGTCCACCGTCCCGGAGCCGGCCGGGGCTTCCGCGGTGATCGAGGTTTCCGACTTGACTTCGAAGCGCTTGGCCTCCGTTTCGCCGAACCTCACCGCCGAGGCTCCGCCCAGATGGGTGCCGGTGATCGTCACGACCGTTCCGCCGCTGGCCGGACCCGTGGCGGGTTCGACCTTCGTGACGGTGGGAGCGGTCGCCGCGGCGTCGGGACTGCCGAGGCCGGTGGGGCCGTCATAGCCGACCTCCGCGGTGCAGAAGTAGGCATGGCTGGCGGGTGGGGTGCAGATCCCGTTGTCGCCTTCGGTGACGTCGAACAGCGGGACCAGTGCCTCGTAGTAGGCCTCCGCCCCGAGCGAGCGCAGCGATTCGCTCTCGTGCGCGACGATCCCGGCGACAAGCGGGGAGCTGGCGCTGGTGCCCCCCACGAGCGCCCAGCCCCCTTCGGCGGTGGCATACACCGACACCGGGGTTTCGACCGCTGCGACCGCGGAGACGTCGCTGTCGACGCGGCCGGCGCAGCCTTTGTCCTTCTGCCAGCTGGGCTTGGACTCGACGGCGCTGCAGCCGCTGCCCGTTCCGATTTCGTAACCCGGTTCGTTCCACACCTGCTCGTACCAGCCCCGCGCGTTTCCCGTCTTGAACAGGCTGGTGCCACCGATCGCCGACAGCGTCGGCAGGTCGGCCGGATATAGCGGCGATTCGGCGAAGAAGGGCGCATAGAAGTTGTCGTAGCCGTGATCTCCCGATGACGCGCTGATGAACACGCCCGGGTGCGAGTAGTCGGCGGCGAAGCGAGAGCATTCGAATACGATTTCGCACCATTCATCGGGCAGCCCGTAGCTGTTGGACACCTCGTTCGCCCCCGCTTTGACCGCCGTGTCCACCGATTCCGCGAGGTCGTTCGGGTATGGGGATTCGTTTTCGGCCTCCACCAGGAGCACGTGACAGGAGGGGCAGGCAGCCGAGACCATGTCGAGGTCCAGCGCCTGCTCGACGTCCCAGCCCGGTTCTTCCGGCGGGAAGTTGAGTTCCTGCCCTTTCTGGTTGATCTTCTTGAAGCAGCCGTTGGCTTTCGTGCAGGGGGGCAGGCCGTACCGGGCCCGGTATTCCGCGAGGTCGGATTCGGCCTTCGGATAGCCGAATGCGTCAACCACGGCGACCGTCTGGCCGGTCCCTCCCGTCAGCGCGATCTTGTAGGCCGACTCGAGGTCCTGCGGGCTGAGGCCCCCGAATTCTCCGCTGCCTTCATAGAGCCTCCCCCGCGGCGAGATCCCGCGGGCCGCGTCCCCGGTCGGGCGCGGCTCGACGATTGCTTCACACGCTCCCCGCGGGCACGCCCAGTGCGACCGCGTGGCCGAACGGGTGGCCGAGATCGCGGCGTTCCCCTTGGTCCTCCCGAGCGCCGCCAGCGCGTGCGCGGGCCTCGCCACCGCGTGGCCGCGCCTCGCCACGGCGTGCCCCGGTCCCGCCACGGCGGGCGCCGTCGCGGCCGCCATCGCTGACGCCACCGACACGAGCACGATCGCTGTCACGAAGAACCGTCGCGAGCCGCGGCACACGAGTGGCTGGACAATCACAAGAAGCTCTCCTTCTGCCGCCGCTGATGACACATCGGGCTGGCGGCACGGGCAGGCTCCCTCGACCTGCCTCGCGCACATCCACGTTGGCTTACGTCCCCTCTACGGACTGCGGCGACATTAGCACCTCCGCCACGGCGCTCCGCCCACGCAATCGGACCCTGCAGCGGTAAGGTGGCGCATGCGGTTTGGCACGATCGAGGTGCGCGCCGGCGGGGCCCGCGGCGAGCTCGTCCTCAACCGTCCGGAGAAGCTGAACGCGCTCGACCAGCAGGCGCTGCGCGAGCTGGCAGACGCCGCCCGCTGGTTCGATCGGCAGCCCGAGGTGAAGGTCGTCGTGGTGAGCGGCAACGGGCCCTCGTTCAGCGCCGGTGCCGACGTGTCCGGCTTCGCCGGTGAGGATCCTCCACCCGAGCGGGTGCATGGCGGGGCCGACGCTGGGCGCCTGATGGCCGAGGCGATCGAGGCGCTGGGCGCGGTCACGGTGGCACGCATCCACGGGTACTGCATCGGCGGTGCGGTGGTCCTCGCGGCCGCGTGCGACCTGCGCGTCGCCTGCGACTCGGCGGTCTTCTCGATTCCCGAGGTCGACCTCGGGATCCCGCTCGCCTGGGGCGGCATCCCCCGCCTCGTGAGGGAGATCGGGCCCGCCATGACGAGGGAGCTCGTGCTCACCTGCCGGCGCTTCTCCGCGGCCGAGGCCCGCGAGCTGCGTTTCCTCAACCGCGTGGTCCCCGAGGAGCAGCTCGACGACGAGGTGGAGGAGCTCGTCACCCAGCTGCTGGAGAAGTCGCGTGTGACGCTGGTGGCCACCAAGCGGGCCGTGCGTGACGCCAGCGAGCAGATGCTGTCCACCACCGGCGCGTGGAGCGATGCGGACGTCCTCATGACGGCGCTCTCGGATCCCGAGTCGCGCCGCAGCGGGGAGGCGTACCTGCGCAGGATGCGCGACCGGGGGTAACCCTCGCGCGGGCAATGCGCGGTGCATGTCGACGCTCTTGCGGGCCCGGGCGCCGACGCTCGCGCGGGCGGCGGCGCCACGCTCGTACAGGCCGGGGCGCCGAGGCTCGTGCAGACCGGGGCGCCAGTGCGCCGCGCACGGTCTGCGCCAGCGCTCGCCATCGCGGCGGGCGAATGTAGAATCCGCGTTCCGAGGAGGACGGGAGCACAGGCCTCCAGGGACGGAAGGGCAGATGGGTCAGGTACGGCCGGGACATCGGTGGCTGGCGGCGGTGGCGCTCTCGCTCGCCGCGATCGCCTGCGCGCTGATCGCAGCCGGCCCGGCGGCCGCGCACGGCCCCCAGGGCCCGGTGGTGGTATCCGAACCGCGGGCCCTGAACGGGTCCGCCAACAATGCCGCCCATCCGGAATGGGGGGAAGTCGGCTCCCGCTACGTGCGCCTGGCGGCCGCCCGCTACGGGAACGGCATCTCCGAACCGGTGAGCGGACCGAACCCTCGCTACATCAGCAATCGGGTGTTCAACTCCCTGGGGGTCGACCTGTTCTCTCCCCGTAACGTCAGCCAGTGGGTGTGGGTGTGGGGCCAGTTCCTGGACCACAACTTCGAGCTCGCCGAGGGCGGCACCGAAGAACTGCCGATCTCGGTGGCCCAGAACGACCCGCTTGAGAGCTTCAGCGACACCCTCGGCATGATCCCGTTCGTGCGAGACGCGGCGGCGCCGGGCTCGGGCACGAGCCTCGAAAACCCGCGCCAGCCGATCAACACGGTCCCGTCCTACATCGACGGCTACGCCGTGTACGGCGGCACCCAGTCCCGCGTGGAATGGCTGCGCACCGGCCCGGACGACGGCAACCCCCAGGAAGCCGGGGCCCAGCTGATGCTTCCCGGCGGCTACCTGCCGGTGTCGAGCGCGCGCGGCGACGTCGCCGCCGCTCCCGCGATGGTCGAGGAAGGCTCGCTGACCCCCGAAGCGGCCGTGATCTCCGGGGACGTGCGCACGAACGAGAACACCGCACTCGACGCGGTCACGACCCTGTTCGCCCGGGAGCACAACCGGATCGTCTCGGAGCTGCCCGAATCGCTCACGGCGGAACAGAGGTTCCAGATCGCGCGCCGTGTCGTGGGTGCCGAGATCCAGTACATCACCTACACGGCCTTCCTCCCCGCGGTGGGGGTCAAACTCGCCCGCTACAAGGACTACGACCCGGCCGTCGACCCGGAGATAAGCGACGAATTCGCGACCATCGGGTATCGCGCCCACTCGATGGTCAACGGCGAGGAGGAAATCGTCGTCCCCGAGGGCGCATACTCCGAAGAACAGCTGCAGGCGCTGCAGGCCCTCGGGGCCGAGGTCGAGCCCGTGACCATCGGACGCCACCACGGGGAGCTGATCAACATCAGCCAGGGGGCGGCGTTCTTCAACCCGTCGCTCGTCCCGGCGGTCGGGCTGGGCAACGTGCTCGCCGGCCTCTCCCAGACGCCCGGCTACAAGAACGACGAGCAGATCGACGACGCGCTGCGCTCGGTGCTGTTCGAGACGCCCGGCTCGGCCGAACGCTCGCCGGCGGAATGCTTCGAGGAACCGCAGCTCAGCGGGTGCTTCTCGGGGATCGTCGACCTCGGCGCGATCGACATCCAGCGGGGGCGCGATCACGGCATCCCCGGCTACACCCGCCTGCTCCAGGCGGTCGGCCTGAGCGTTCCCGGCTCCTTCGATCAGCTCACCGGTGAGAGCAGCGAAGCGCTGCCGGCGGGGATGACCATCGAAAGCCCGGAAATCCTCGAATTCACCTCGCTCGAGGACAGCAGGGGCCACCCCACCACCGACGACTCGCCGGACCGGCCCTCCTACGGCATCCGCCGCAGCACCCTCGCCGCCCGCCTGAAGGCGATCTACGGCTCGGTCGCCAACCTCGATGCGTTCGTCGGGATGGTCAGCGAACCCGCGCTGCGGGGTAGCGAGCTCGGCCCGCTCCAGCACGGGTTATGGCGCAAGCAGTTCGAAGCGCTCCGCGACGGCGACCGCTTCTTCTACGCCAACGACCCGACCCTCACCGCCATCAAGAAGGCCTACGGCGTGACCTACAAGCACACCCTCGCCCAGCTTCTGGCGCTCGACGCCGAAGTCCCGCGAAGGGCGGTGCCCCTCAACGTGTTCTTCGCCCGGGCACCCAAGGTGCACTAGCCCCGCGAGGGGCGCCTCACGTCGAGGCGAACAGCGCCTCGAGACGCCGCAGCGTCGCCGGCGTTCCGATCGCGACCAGCACGTCGCCCGGCCTGATCGTAGTGTCGGCAGTCGGCTGAGGGTGAAACACGTCCGCCCGGCGGAGGCCCACGATCATCGAGCCCCCGCGGATGTCGCCGATCGCCTGCCCGATCGCTTCGCAGCGATCTCCCGCGACGAGGTCCTCGAGGCGGTACTCGACGTCCACCTCCACCACCCCGCTGAGCTGGGGGTGCAGAGCGAGCCGCGCCATTTCCGTGCCGCTGGCCTTGTAGGGGGAGATCACGCGGTCCGCCCCGGCCCGGGTGAGCTTCTTCTCGGTGTCCTCGGCGCCGGCGCGGGCCACGATCGCGATGTCCGAGCGCAGCTCGCGGGCCGTCAGCGTGATGAACACGTTGTCGGCGTCGGAGTCCGCGCAGACGACGATCGAACGGGCCCGCCGGATCCCCGCCCGCAGCAGCACCGCGTCCTCGGTCGCGTCGCCCTCGATGAACATCAGGCCCTCCCGTTCTGCCAGCTGGCGGTTCTCAGCGCGCGGATCGATCACCACGAAGGTCGAGCGCGCCGCCCGCAGGTCGCGCACGACCTGACGGCCGACCCTCCCGTAGGCACACACGATGTGATGGTTCTCGAGCGAGTCGATCATCCTCTGCAGGCGCCTGCCCGCCAGCACGTCGCCGAGGTGTCCTGCGGCGAAGAACTCCGCCATGATCGCAAGCGCGTAGAAGAGCGTACCCACGCCCACCACGATCAGGGCGACGTGGATGATCTGGCCCGCAGTGGTGTCCGGCTGCGGGAAGCCGCCGACCGTCGCCGCGGTGTCGAGCGACCACCTGAACGCGTACCAGGCGCTGACGTGCTCGGACAGCACCAGCCCTGCCGTGCCGGCCGCGAGCAGGCCCGCCACGACCAGGCCCAGCAACACGATCCTGCGTGCGAACAGGGCCAGCGCCGACTCGCTCGAGGCCGTCACCGGCCGCATCGTATGCGCCGCTGTGCACATGTCCAACCGCGGTGGGCGGTTTCTGGCCACGCGGCCGTTGCCCGGGCCGGCCGTCGCGACGATGCTGTCCCGCAATGGTCAGCGAGCTGGAGATCGTAGGGGGACCGACCCCGATCCACGTCCTGCAGGTGCCCGGATCGATCTACCGCTGGAAGGTGCAGAACGGGACGGCCGAGCAGCACGTGTACGTGCAGATCGCCGACACGCTGCACGCCGAGCAGGCGACCGAGCCGCTGCGTTCGGCGATCGAGTCGAAGGGTGAATCGGTGCTGTTGAAGCTGTTGGCGCACCGCACCGTGCCCGTGCGCATCAAGATCACCTCGGCGGGCGTGACCGAGGTCGGCGTGGACCGCCGCTCCCGGCCGGTGCTGCTGTAAGGGCGAGCGCGTCGGGCGCGAAAGAGGTACGCTCAGCACGGGTTCGGGGGCGTGGCCGGCCGCGCACGGTTCGGGCGCCCCGGCTCCGATGGGAGGTCACACTTGGGCGAGCCGCCGCCACTCTTTCGTTATCGGCCGGAGAGCCAGCAGATCCTGCTCGGGGGGGTGGTCCCGTTCGTGTTCGGGGTCGTCGTGGGGGTGGTCGTCGGCATCTCGGCCGGCGCCTACTGGGGGCTCGTGGCCCTGGCCGCACTCGGGGCGGTGCTCGCGGGCTTCGAACACCCGGACGGGTGGGGCGGGGCCGACCGCGGCCTCGTCGGCGGCGCGATCTACGGCCTCGGCGTGGTGCTGGCCCACGCCATCAGCGGCGCCGACGCGAAGGTCTCGCTCGGGAGCTTCCTGCCGTTCTTGATCGTGATCGACGCGATCGCCGGCATGTTCCTCGGCGCGCTCGGAGGCCGGATCGGCCGCAGCCTGTGGGTGCGCACGCCTCCTGAGAAGGCGCCGGTCGTGACGAGCGCCGAGTAGCCGTCCGGGCGCGTCGGATGGATCAGGCGACAGCCCGCGGGGGGCCTACGCGGCGGCCCCGCGGGAGCGCTCGACGAGCGTCGCCAGCTGCGCCCGGGAGGAGATCTCCAGGCGCCGGAAGATATTGGTGAGGTGGTTCTCGACCGTCTTCACACTGATCGAGAGCTGCTCGGCGATCTGGCGGTTGGAGAGTCCCTCGTGGACGAGCCGCGCGATCGCTAGCTCGCGCTTGCTCAGCGACCCCACGCTCGTCTCGGTGCGCGGCGTGCGGCGGGATTCCACGCCGTGGATCCCCAGCCCGCGCAGCTCCTGGGCGGCGCGGTCGCGGTAGCGCGTGGCCCCGTGGGAGGCGAACGTCTCCTGCGCACGGCGCAGTTGGGCGACCGCAGCGGACCTGTCCGAGCCTCGGCTGAGCGCGATCCCCTCGAGCAATCGTGAGCGCGCCACCTGCAGCGGCTGTTCGCCGAGCTCGGCCTGCTCGGCGGAGGCGCTCGCGGCGGCTGCCGCCTCGGCGTACTCCCCGCGACTGAGCAGCAGCATCGCCTCCGCCCGTTGGGCCTCGGCGATCGGCGTCGGCAGGCCGATCCGCTCGGCGAGCTCCTTCGCCTGGCTGGCCCAGCGGGCGGCGGCATCCGGGAGCCCGAGGTCGAGTTCCGCGCGGGTCAGCAGTTCGTAGGCGTGGACCCCGTAGAAGGCGAAGGGCGGCAGCCGTGGGGTGCTCTGGCCGGCGAGCAGCTGTCTGCGGAACTGCTCCGGTTCGCCGGCCTCCAGCCTCGCTTCGGCGAGGTACAGGCTGGCCACGTTCGACCACGGGCTGCGGCTCTTGATGCCCGCCTCGAGCGCCCGCATCCCGAAGCGCACGGCGGCGGCCGGGCTGCCGCGCTCGATCTCGACCATGCAACGCATCGTGAGCGCCACCGTGAGGAACAGGTTGTTGGCCGACAGCAGCGAGCTGTCGATCGCGTTCTCGGCCTGCTCGCTGGCGAGGGCCAGCCGGCCGAGGGCGAGGTTGCTGTTGGCCTGGATCGTGAGGATCGCGCCCGAGAGGTGCTGCTGGCCGGTCGCGTTGGCGACCCTGTGGGCGCGTCTCATGTGCTTCTCGGCGAGCTGCAGTCGTCCCAGGCAGTGCTCGGCCCAGCCCAGCGAGCAAACAGCCTGCAGCTGCCCCGCCCACTCCTGGTCCGAGAGCTCGTCCGCCATCGCCGCCGCCTTCGAGGCCTGCTCGGCTGCAAGCTCGATTTCGGCGAGCCCGTAGTGGGCCTGCGCCAAGAGGGCCGTACCGTGCGCCGACAGCGCGGCGGTCGGCTCGGGTACGTCGAGGGCCGCCCCGGCCCAGTAGCGCATCCCGGTCCAGTCCGCGCTGAAGAAGCACCCTCCGGCGATCGCGATCTTCAGCGCGGCTGACTCCTCGGAGCGATCGTCCAGGCCGGCGAGGCTCTCCAGCAACAGGCTCTGGGCCTGGTCGTGCTGGCCGAGGAGGTGGTCGATCAGCGCCGCTCCTGCCACCGCGGTGACCTTCGCCGGCGAATCGCCGGGCAGCAGGGCGAGCGCCTCGTGGAAGGCCTCGCGGCTTTCCTGGAGGTGGCCGGCCGAGCCGAGTGCGAGGGCGAGCGCCAGCAGCAGCTCCAGGCGCTCCGACGCGGGGGTCCCCTCGGGGAGCAGGTGGAGGGCGGCGCGGAACCATCTCGCGGCAGCCGCGGGGGCCCTCGGGCTGGCTTCGTAGCCGGCCTGGCGGAGCGTGGCGATGGCCTCGGGGTCGCCCACCCGCGCCGAGCGCTCCACGTGGCGGGCCCTCGTGGCGGCAGAGGCGCCTCGCCCGCTCAGCACGCTCGCCGCGCGGGCGTGGGCGCTGCGCCGCCAGCCGTCTTTCGCGGACTCGTACACCGCCCGGCGCACGATCGGATGGCGGAAGCTGAAGCGCCCCGGCAGGGCGGCCGACTCCACGAGCTCGCGGTCGACGAGCTCGTCCAGAGCGGCGAGCGTCTGGCCCGCGTCGATCCCGATGATCTCCCCCGCCAGCTCCGGCTCGAACGGGTCGCCGACCATCGAGGCCGCCTGGATCAGCTCACGGGCCCTTGGCGTCAGCCGCTCGAGTTCGGCGGCGATGAAAGCCGTGATCCGCAGGGGGAGTCGTTCGCCGTCGTTGTCCAGCGGCGAGCCGACCGGCTGGGAGCCATCGCCGGCGGACCGGATCAGCTCCTCCAGGTAGAAGGGATTGCCCCCGCTCTCGCTGAAGATTCGCTCGGCCACAGGACTCGCCATACCCGGTGGGTAGAGGGCAGCCGCTTCCTCGCGGTCCAGCGGGGTGAGCTCGATCAGCTCGCCCTGGCCGTCACGCTGGAGCTGCTGGAGGGCGGCCGCGGTCGTCGCCTCGAGCTGCCCGGGACGGAACGTCGCGACCACGTCCAGGTGGGACCGCGGGGGACGGCGCACCAGGTACAGGAGCAGCTCCACCGAGGCCGGGTCCGCCCAGTGCAGGTCGTCGACGGCCAGCAGGATGCGGCGGCCGTCGGCCCGCGCCGCGAGCAGCGAGCAGATCGCCCGGTGCAGGCGGTAGCGCTCGGTGCCCGCCCCGCTCGGAGTCGGTGGAGGGCCCCACTCGGCGTCCGGTACACGCTCGGCGAAACCGGGTAGCAGGCTCGCGAGCTCCAGCCTGTCGTCCGCACGCAGGCCGGTGAGCTCCTCGCCGGAGAGCTCGGAGGAGATCGCTTCGAGCGCAGTGAGGAACACGCCGAACGGCTCGTCCGCCTCGAACTCGGCGGCGCGACCGAACACGGTCAGGCGGCCGCGCTCGGTGGCGGTCTGCAGCACGTGGGTCAGCAGCTCCGTCTTGCCGATCCCGGTCTCGCCGGTGATCTGGATCACGTTCGGCTGGGCGGCATCGCCGCGGCCGAGGAGGCGGTCGATCTCGGCCAGCTCTCGCCGGCGGACTCTCAAGAGCGCTGGTTCGGCCAACGGCTCCGACCCCCATATGCGCGCCCGACCCCGGCTACCCCCGAACTCCATACCGAGGGTTTACCCCGATCCGTCGAGGGATCCCGCGCACGCCACTCATCTGGCTGGCGACATGAATGCACCCTGCCGGCAAGCATAAGGCCATACCCCGGGGTACGTCAATGCGAGGAGGGCTTCCGAAGCGATCTTTGGGGGGACCCCGCATTGGGCCCGCAGTTTCCGGGCAAACCTAACTTGGGGGGTTGACTAGGGGTTTACCCCTGGTATAGGGTGCAGACCAATGGGAGGTGGGATGCTTGGCAAACACTGGGGTCGCCGCGGCGCAGAGCTGTTCGGCCCGTGTGGTTCCGGCTCGCCCGCGTCGGCGCCGGCCGGTTGCGGGGGCCGCTGCGTGATCGCCGCGCCACGATGGCGGAAGCCGTCGTCCGCGATCAGGCGCGCCGCGCGATCGACTTGCCTGCGAAGGCCGCGGGCGCGGTGTGCGAGCGGCAGACGGCACCACGAGGGGCAGAGCAGGTGAAGGGCCTCGGCAGATCCGACCGGGTCGAGCTGGATGGAGCTCGCGATGCGAGACGGGCTCGAACTCGACTTGGTTGGGGGCAGGCACTCCGCGGGCAACGGGCGGCGTGCCGCGGCTCCTCGGGGACCGCTGTCCTCGGGAGAGCCGCCTGGCCGTGGGTGGGGCGCGCTGAGGGAACGAGGAAAAGCGCCGCCTC
Organism: Solirubrobacteraceae bacterium; assembly: GCA_035515315.1. Lineage (GTDB taxonomy): Bacteria > Actinomycetota > Thermoleophilia > Solirubrobacterales > Solirubrobacteraceae > Palsa-744. Next base: position 2,064 of record DATJBO010000122.1, on the reverse strand, counting down.
ACCCATCGCCGGTTGCCGTCGCGACCGCGCCTGAGCGCTGCCCGCTTCGGGCACCGCTGCCCGCTTCGGGCAGGTCCGGCGACCCGCGGTGACCGACGGGCGGCCGTCCGCCGCGTGCATTTCCTGGACCGTGCGTCGAACCCGCTCAGCCACCCGCCGGGGCGGCGCCATGCTGTTGGCGGACCGAACACGGAGCGGCTGCTCTCACGACTGGGAGACGCCGGGGGCGAAAGCGTCGGACGGACGGCAAATACCACCCTTCAAGGAGCCCACATGCGGATGCTTCACAGAAATCGACCGGCGACCCACTCCCTCGGTACGGCGCACAACCTGACGCGTGGCCGGCAGGCGCCCACGTGCGACGCGGCCGGCGGCCTCGCCGAGGGCACCCGCGTCGCCCCGATGCGCACGGGACGCATCGTCCCGCCCGACCCGTACGCGGCCTGGCTGCGCAAGCGGGAATCCGAACGTGAGGCCGAGCGCCTCAAAGACCAGCTCGCCCGTAACCCCGGAGCGGCGTGGGACGCCATGCGGGGCTGGGTTCCCCCGCACGAGACACGCATCTTCGGCGCCGTGCGCAACGAGCTTCGGCGCGCGACGCTCTAGGCCCGCAGCGCCGTGTCCGCCGGCCGTTGGACGCACGGCGCTGCGAGCAGTTAGCCTGGCCTCCCAACAACCGGGAGGCTGACATGAGCGACGTGGTGTTGAAGGATGTGGATGGGGGCATCGCTGTTCTCACCCTGAACAGGCCGGACCGTCTGAACGCCTGGACCAGGGAGATGGAGGTGCGCTACTTCGCCCTCCTGGACGAGTGTGCAGCCTCCGAGGAGGTGCGGGTGATCGTCGTGACGGGGGCCGGGCGGGGCTTCTGCGCGGGGGCCGACATGCAGGACCTGCAGGACCTCGGTTCCGGCGGCGACGTCAACGGACGAGCCCACGAGATGGACGAGCGGACGCCTCAGGACCACCCCCACTCGATCCCCAAGCCGATCATCGCCGCGATCAACGGTCCCTGTGCCGGCATCGGCCTGGTGCAGGCGCTGATGTGCGACATCCGCTTCGCCGCGTCCGGCGTCAAGCTGACCACCGCCTTCGCCCGCCGGGGGCTGGTGGCAGAGCACGGCATCTCCTGGATCCTGCCGCGGCTGGTCGGACCCGCGAAGGCGCTCGACCTGCTCTTCTCAGGGAGGGTGGTGCTGAGCGAGGAGGCCCACGAGCTGGGGCTCGTCAACAGGCTCATCGAGCCCGAGGCGCTGCTGGAGGAGACGCTCGCCTACGCCCGCGAGCTCGCGGTCAACTGCTCGCCCGCGAGCATGGCCACGATGAAGGGCCAGGTGTACGCCGACTTGGACCGGGGCATCGACGAGGCCATCTCAAATGCGGACCGGCTGATGCTGGAGTCGTTCACCGCCCCGGACTTCACCGAGGGCGTCCTCAGCTTCGTCGAGCGGCGAGAGCCGCGGTTCGCGGCGCTGGCCTAGGGCCGATGGCCGTTTGCAAGGCAGCGCCCATTGCGGATGCCGGGGGCGCGTAGAATCGCCGTCGCTCACCCACGTGGGGTTCCAACAAGTCAGGAGGCGTTAGTGGACAACTTGGACAGGGTTACAGGCTGGTGGATCTTCGCCGCCATCATGCTCAGCATCAGCGGCGTCCTCAACATCATCTGGGGCATCGCCGCGATCTCGGAAGCGAAATTCGTGACCGTCACCGGGGCGACCTACGTGTTCAGCAACCTGAATACGTGGGGCTGGATCACGCTTATCCTCGGCGCACTCGAGATTCTGGCGGCCATGTCCCTCTTCTCGGGCGGCGGCTTCGGCCGCTGGTTCGGGATCTTCGCGGCGTCGCTGGTGGCGATCGACGCGCTGCTGGACATCAACGTCCTTCCCTTCTGGTCGATCTGCGTGTTCGCCCTCTCGGTGATCGTGGTCTACCAGCTGGCCAAGGCGCCGGAAGTCTCATCGGGAGTTCCGCAGTAGCGGAAGGCAGCCCAGTCAGCCGGGGAACCACCTCCCCGGCGAGGATTCACAGAGGGGGGCCCGTTCGGCCCCCCTTTTTTTGCGC
>DATJBO010000121.1:0-2467 GCA_035515315.1 Solirubrobacteraceae bacterium | reverse complement strand
GCCACGCCGTACACGCCGAGGCAGTCCGGCCGGTTGGGGGTGATCTCCAGCTCGAGCACCTCGAAGGAGATCGGCAGGACCTCCTCCAGCGGCGTCCCCGGGGCGAGCTCGGCGTCGATGAGGAGGTCGTCGAGCACGAGTATGCCCTCCCCTCCCGAGCCGATCTCGAGCTCGACCTCGGAGAGGATCATGCCGTCGGAGCTGACACCGCGGAGCTTGGCGCGCCGCAGCTGGCTGCCGTCGGGCATCACCGCGCCCGGTCGCGCCACGGCGACCGTCTGGCCCCCGGCCACGTTGGGCGCGCCGCACACGATGCTCACCGGCTGCTCGCCGTCGTCGCCGAGCTGGACGCTGCACACCTTCAGGCGGTCGGCGTCCGGGTGCTGCTCGGCGCTCAGCACCCGTCCGACGACGAAGCCGTCCGTCGCCGGCACGCCGTGGTGGTGGATCGCCTCGACCTTCGTGCCGGTCATCGTCAGGCGCTCCTCGATGCTCGCCACGTCGAGGTTGGAACCGCAGTACTCGCGCAGCCACGGCAGCGGCACCTTCATCAGAACTGCTCCAGGAAGCGCAGGTCGTTCTCGAAGTTCAGGCGCAGGTCGGGGATCCCGTGCTTGAGCATCGCGATCCGCTCGACGCCGAGCCCGAAGGCGAAGCCCTGGACCTTCTCGGGGTCGTACCCGGGGGCGTTGCGCTCGGTCGTGGGGACGTGTTCGTAGACCGCTGGGTCGACCTCGCCGGCGCCGAGCACCTCGAGCCAGCCCTCGCCCTTGCACAGGTAGCAGCGCGACCCGTCGCCCAGGAAGCCCCTGCCATCGCAGTGGAAGCACGACACGTCGACCTCCACGCTCGGCTCGGTGAACGGGAAGTGGTGGGGCCGCAGGCGCACCTCGCGGCGCTCGCCGAACACCGCGCGGGCGAACTCCAGCAGCGTCCCCTTGAGGTCCGCGAGGGTGATGTCCTCGTCGACCGCGAGCCCCTCCACCTGGTGGAACTGGGGGGTGTGGGTGGCGTCGTTGTCGGGCCGGTAGACCCGCCCCGGCACGACCACGTACAGGGGCGGCGGGTGGGCCTCCATCGCCCGTACCTGCATCGGCGAGGTGTGGGTGCGCAGGACGAGGTCCTCCGATACGTAGAAGGTGTCGGTGTGGGCCCGCGCGGGATGGGTCGGGCTGTGGTTGAGCGCGTCGAAGTTGTAGTGGACGGTGTCGATCTCGGGGCCTTCGATGACGGTGAAGCCGAGGCCGAGGAAGATGTCTTCCAGTTCGCGGCGCGTGCTGCTGAGGACGTGCAGGCGCCCCACCGGCTGGGGGGGCGCTCCTGGCAGCGTGACGTCCATCTGATCGTCGGCCAGCTCGCGGTCGAGCTCCCTCGCGGACAGCGCCTGTGCCCGCTCGGCGAGCAGCGACTCGAGCGAGCGCCGGGCCTCGTTGGCGGCCTTGCCGACGGCGGCGCGCTGGGCGGGCTCGAGCTCGGCCACCCCCCTGAGCAGCTGCGGCAGCTCGGCCTTGCGACCGAGCCAGCGGACCCTCAGCTCCTCCAGCTCCTCGCTGGAGGAGGCCGCCGAGATCTCCTCCTGCGCCTCGGCGCGCAGCTGTTCGATCCGCTCGATCATGACGCGCGGACCCTAGATGGTTTGCGGGTCAGCTCATACAGCGCCACGGTGGCGGCCATCGCCGCGTTCAGCGAGTCGCCGGCGATCGTGATCCTCGCCCGGCGCCGGCAGGCGTCGAGCACCTCCTGCGGCAGGCCGGTCCGCTCGGCGCCGACGAGCAGCGTCAGGGCCGGGGCGATCGCCTGCAGCGGCCCGCGCAGCTCCTGCGCGGCGCCGGCGCTGAGCGCCAGCAGCTCGCCCGGTAGCTCCCCGAGCTGCTCCGCACGGGCCAGCGGCACGGTGAAGATCGCGCCCATGCTGGCGCGCACCGCCTTCGGCCCGTACGGGTCCGCGCAACCCGGGCCGAGCGTCACGCAGCTCGCCCCGAACGCGTGCGCGGAGCGGATGATCGTGCCGACGTTGCCGGGGTCACGCAGGCCGTGCAGGTACACGCACAGGGGGCCGGCCGGGGGGCTCCAGCGTTGCTCGTAGACGGCGAGCACGCGGGTTCCCGACCCGAGCGTGGAGGCGCCTGCCAGCAGCTCACCCTCGACCTCGTGAAAGCCGGCCGGGCCCGCCGGGTCGCCGGCCCGGCGATAGCCATCGAGCGCGCGCCACCCGGCCAGCTCGGCGGCGGCGATCAGGTCCTCGCCCTCGGCCAGGAATGTGCCGCTGCGTTCGCGCTCGCGCCGGCGGTGCAGGCGTCGCAGCGCCTTCAGGCGGGGGTTCTTGGCGGAGGCGATCGTGCTCAACGGGGTGTTGGTGCGGCGGTTGGCCGGTGTCTGTGTGTGGTGGTCGCGGTGGTGGTGGCTGGTGGTGGTGGTTGTTGTTGTTGCGGCGATGCGGGTGTCCGAAAAGCAGAAGGGCGCCGTC
>DATJBO010000120.1:0-4131 GCA_035515315.1 Solirubrobacteraceae bacterium | reverse complement strand
GAGGACGGCGCCCAGGAGCTCGACGCCGGCCTCGAACCCGAGAGACAGGTGCTGGCCGATGCGGCAGGCAACCTCTACAGCCGGCACGGTGCGCCTACTGGGTCCGGCTTGCCCCAGGTGCGCTGGCGCCGCGTGCGCGCTGGAGTATGCGCAGTTCCCGAGCTGGTCACGTTGCGGGAGCTGGCGGCCGCACTCGAGAACTACCAGCCCGCCGTGGCAGTGACCAAGAAGGCAATCAGCGCCCACGAGCCCGACCATGGCGTGTCAGTGACCGTGTTGTGGGCGGAGCTGCGGCGTCTCCTGAAAAGCCCAATCGTCTTGAACCGAGGCCTGCGGGAAGCCGTGCTCTCGGCGATCGAGCGGGACGGGCTGAGCATGAGCGAGATCGCGATCCGCTGCGGGCGGCGAAAGCGCGATCGGCGCGGCTGCGAGAGCGGCGAGACCAGCTGGCTCGGCCGACGCATGGGCCTCCTTCCCGAAGGCGGCCAGCTCGAGCCAACGCCCTGGGTCCACAGCGACGTGCTGGCCCTGATCGCCCGCGACGGTCTCGGCATCGCTCCGCGCGAGGTGGAACTCGGGTGATCGACGTGCTGCGGTGACTCACCGAGGGCTCCGATCCATGCGCCACCCATGGGTCACTGATGGGTCACTCAGCTTGCCGCGATGGCTCGTCATCAGTTGGCTCGGCAGCGCCGAAATCCACGCATTTGCAGCGACTTTGACTACTCGCGACAACTGGGCGCAACCCTTCGGCCCAGCTTCTCAAGCTTGAGGTCGCGGGTTCGAGACCCGTTCGCCGCTCTCACGGTTCGTGGGGGCTCTCGGCTGTGGCCCTCGCACCGGCGGGTGAGGGAGGCCCGTGCTGGCGGGCGGCCCGCGAGACCGAGATCCACAACAGCACGGGGACCGCGACGGGCAGCGCCCACCACGCGTTCAGCGACATCCCGACCAGCAGCGCCACCAGCCCGATCGCCGCGGCGATCCCCACCGCCAGGCGCCAGTCCTCGCCGGCGACGAACCGCCACACGGCGCCCGCCGCACGTGTGATGCAGCTCACCTGGGCACCACCAGCCGCTCGCTCTCCGCGGCGTCCGCGGCCTGACGGTCGCCCGCGCCGGTCCCCGGCCCGACCGTCGTCGCGCCGTCGGAGGCGGCGACCAATGCGCGGCGCAGCCGCGCCGCCATCGCCCACGCGCACACCAGGACTCCCGGGATGATCGCGAGCAGCGCCGCCTCGTCGCCGGGCCAGCTGGCGCCTGCTCCCTCGCCGCTCCAGAACATGCCGAACGAGGTCAGCATCACGCCCACGAGCAGCTTCAGGGTGTTCTCGGGGACGCGCGCGAGCGGCGCTCTCGCGGCCGCTCCGGCGGCGACCACGACCACTACCGCCAGCCCCGCGGCGGCCACGGCGAGGCCGAGATGACGCTGGTTGGCACCCACGCTGAGCACGATGAAGGCCACCTCGAGGCCCTCGAGCAGCACCCCCTTGAAGCACACGGCGAACGCGTAGCCGTCGAGCCCCGGCCCGGTCCGACCGTGCGCCCGGGCGGCCTCGGACTCCTCCCGGAACTCCACCAACTCGTCGTGCATCTCCTTGACGCCCGCCCAGCGCAGGATCGCCTTGCGCAGCCATTGCAGCCCGAACATCAGAAGCAGCCCCCCGATGATCACGCGCAGCACGTCGAGCGGCAGCGAGGTGAGGGCCGGCCCGAGACCGGCGACCAGTGCCGCGAGCGCCACGACCGCCGCCCCGGTGCCCGCGAGCGACGAGGACCAACCGCGGGTGGTCCCGAGCGCCAGCACGATCGTGAGCGCCTCGACGGCCTCCACGGCGCACGCCAGGAACACGGAGACCGCGAGGGCGAGCTCTGCGCCGCTCACGGCGGGGCCGTCGTCGCCCGCGGCGCCGGCTGCTGTGCCCCCGCTCCGGGGGCGGCGCTCGCCTCACGCCCCCTGCGCTGGGTGAAGATGAACCAGGTCGCACCGGCCAGCGTGAGGGCGCACGAGACCCAGAAGTTCAGGCGCTCGCCGAGGAAGTGGTGGGAGGGGTCCACCCGCAGCGTCTCCTCGAATATCCGGAATGCCGAATACCCGGTGACGTACAGGGCGAAGATCCCCGGCGGCCGGATCCTTCCGCGCAGCACCAGCCACGACAGCATGGCCGCGAGCGAGGCATCCCAGATCAGCTCGTACAGGAACGTCGGATGGAAGGTCGAGTAGGCGAGGTACCGCGCGGGGCGGTGTGCGGGGTCGATTTCGAGTCCCCACGGCAGCGTCGTCGGGCCCCCGAACAGCTCCTGGTTGAAGTAGTTGCCGATCCGCCCGAACGCCTGGGCGGCGAGGATCCCGGGGGCGGCGCAGTCGAGGAAGCTCGGGATGTTCACCCGGGCTTTGTAGAGAGGGATCAGCCCGCCGGCGACCCCGCACACGATCCCGCCCCAGATGCCGAGGCCCCCTTCCCACACGGCGAGCCAGCCCCACCAGTTGTGCGGCACTTCGTTCCAGCTGGTGATGTCGTGATACAGCCGCCCGCCGATGATCCCGGCGGGGACCCCCCACAGCGCGACCGTCAGCACGAGGTCGGGATCGCCGCCCCTGGCGCGCCACAGCCTCCGCGCGATCAGCACCGAGGCGGTGATCCCCACCACGTAGCAGAGCCCGTAGAAGTGGACGAACAGCGGGCCGATGTTGAACCCGTTGCTCGACGGGCTGGGGATGAACGCCGTCATCGCTACATCGCCAGGCTAGAGCAGCCCCAAGCGGGCATGTCGCACGCCGGCAGGCACGCGCCGGACGCGCGCGGGACCCCAGTCCACCTGGACATCCCGCTGGGTCTAGCCCGAATAGGAGGCCGGCGCGGGCGGGTCTGCGCGGGTGTCTTCGATCAGCGACACCAGCTGCCGACCGCTGGTTCCCCCGAGCACCCGCAGGCGGTGCATCCGGTAGGCGTCTTCGCCGCGGCGGGCCCACCCCGGCACCACCGTCGTGGAGCCCGTGTACCCCGCCGCCTTGACGGCCGCGATCACCGCCGCGTCGTAGTGGCCCGAGGGGTAGCAGAACCAGTCGACGGGGACGTGGTAGCGCTTGCGGAGCACTTCGCGGGTGCCCTGCACCTGTTCGCGCAACGCCGAGGAATCCAGTGTGATCAGGTCCGCGTGGTTGAGCCCCTGGGTGTCCAGCTCCCACCCGGCGTCCACCAGCGCTCGCACTTCACGGCTGCTGAGCCCTCCCTGGGAGGGGGGCAGGCCGGTCAGCTGGATGTTCTCGTCGCCCACCCAGCCGAGGCTTCGCAGCACCGGCAGCGCCTGGGAGTACTGCGAGTGGTAGCCGTTGTCGAAGCTCAGCACGATCGACTTGCCTGGGCCGAGCGGGGCTCCTTCCCGCCAGTTGGCCGCCAGTTGGTCGAGCGTCACCGCGTGCCATCCGGCGGCCGCGAGCGCGTGCATCTGTTCGCTGAACTGGCCCGGCGCGACGTACAGCCCCGGAAACGGCGCGCCGGCGGGTGCAGCGGCGATCACGTGGTACATCAACACCGGCACGGCGGCGTTCCCCGGCCGGCCGCTGGGCCGGGCGGCACCGGACCTCTTCCCGCCCGCCCCTTTCGCACCGGCCGCGGTCGAGGCCCGGGTGGCGTCCGCCGCATGTCCGTGGCCGCCCGCCGGCGACCCGCTGCCGCCGGACGCGAGCGCCACCGCGACGACCGCCACGACCGCGATCGCTGCGCCCAGGGCCACCACCCTGCGGCGGCGGGCGAGCCTGCGCCGGTGTGCCTCGCGTCGCTCGCGCAACGTGTGCGCGTCGAGCGGCTCGTGCACGTCAGTCGCCGGCCAGGCTGGAGGGCAGCGGCTGGCCGGGGACGGGCGGGTCGTCTGCGAGCAGCTGCGGGACCGTGACCGGCTTCAGCCCGCGCGCGTGTAGCCCGCGGATGATGAGGGGGAGCGCCTCGACGGTCTGTGTGCGCGTTCCCCCGGCGTCGTGCAGCAGGATGATCGCCCCCGGCTGCGCGCCCGCGAGCGCTCGCTGGACGATCGTCGCCACGCCCGGCTGCTCGTAGTCGTCGGTGTCCACCGACCACAGCACCATCAGCATGTGCAGCCTGTGCAGCTGCGCCATCGTGGTCGCGTTGAACGA
>DATJBO010000119.1:0-2068 GCA_035515315.1 Solirubrobacteraceae bacterium | reverse complement strand
TCAGCGTGCACAGCAGCGCCAGCCCGAGGCCGACGACCAGCAGCAGCGAGAACCCGCGCACCATCGGCACCGGGGACAGCAGCAGCACGAGGATCGCCGCGGCGCTGGCGGCCGCCGCGGTCGCGATCGTGGGCGCGCCCCGCATCGCGGCGCGTTCGATCCGCGCGGCTGGATCGCCCGTGGCGGGCGCGGTCTCGCCGACCCGCGCCTGGAACTGGATCGCGTAGTCCACCGACAGCCCCACCAGCACCGGCAGCACGGCGATCGAGGCCATCGTCAGCGGCGCCCCCACCAGCGCCAGCCCGCCGAACGTGAGCGCCGTGGCCAGCCCGGCGAGGGCCAGCGGCAGCAGGCGGGGGCGCTCGCCGAACACCAGTGTGAGCGTGGCGGCCATCACCAGCGCGACCGCGATCAGCAGCAGCACGATTGCGTGCGAGAGCTTGTGGGTCAGGTCCGAGACGACGACGGGCTCACCGGTGACGAGGTAGCGCTCGCCGTTGGCGAGGTGCCACTCGGGCATCGCCACGGCCTTGCGCACGAGCGCGATCGTGCGGTCGCGCTGCGCCTGGGAGAGCCCCGCCTTCATGCGCACCGACACGAGCGCGGCTTCGCGCCCGGGGAACAGGTAGGCGAGCTTCGCGCGGGGCGTCCCGGCGGGCTTGTCGGGCGCGAACACGAGCGTGGAGATGAAGTTCGTGTCCTGCAGGCTCGGCTTCCCGGTCAGCCCGTACTGGAGCGCGAGCGTGACGAGCCCCTCCTGGAAGCGGGCCATCCAGATCTTGTGTGCCTGGCGGGCCAGCGCGCGTGCCCGCGCCCGACCGAGCCCCCTCGTGAGCGCGGCCCGCGAGACCACGCGGGCGGCCTGCGCGGCCTGGGCTTCTGCGCTCTTGGTCTGGCTGGCGAGCTGCTGGTCGATCACTTCGGCGGCCTCGTTGACGAACGTCCCGGGGCCGAACACGACCTTGATCGCGTGCGAGGCCGCGAGCTGGCCGCAGGGTCCCGAGGCGCCGCCCTCGGCCGGCAGTGCCGAGGCGGGGACGTTGCCGGACAGGCAACCCTCGAGTCCGAGCAGGCGCTCGAGGTCGGAGCTCAGCACGAGCTTCTGAAGGTTGCCGTCGACGAGGACCGCGATCGGTTCTTCGCCGAAGCCGCGGTAGTAGCGCTGGGTCTGCCGGTATTCGCTGCTCGAGCTGGAGACGAGCGTGCTGGCGGCGGCGCTCGGGCGAAGCGACAGCGCGAGCACGACGGCGCCCGCGCCGAGCAGCATCGCTGCGAGCAGGACGGCCCGCGGACGCCTCGCGGCGCCCCCCGCGAGCGCGGACAGCAGCCGGGCGCTCACTCCATTCCGAGGGGGCCCACCGATTCGCCGGACAGGAACTGGCGCACGAACGGGTTCTCCGACGCGAACAGGTCCTGGGCGGGCCCGGATTCGACGATCCTCCCCTTCCACAGCACCGAGATGTGCTCGGCCACGCGGCGGGCGCTCATGATGTCGTGGGTGATGACCACGTAGCAGCCCCCGTTCTCGGCGTGGACCTCCTTGATCAGCTCGCACAGCAGCGCCGTGCGAACCGGGTCGAGGCCCGAGTCGGGCTCGTCGAAGAGCAGGATTTCAGGGTCGAGCACGAGCGCCCGCGCGAACCCGGCGCGCTTGCGCATGCCGCCGGAGAGCTCGTTGGGCATCTTCTCGTTGGCGTCGCCGAGCCCCACCTCTTTGAGGCGGCGGTTGACGATCTCGGCGATCTCGTCCTCGCCCTTCTCGGTGTGCTGGCGCAGGGGGAAGGCGACGTTGTCGTACAGGCTCAGCGACCCGAACAGCGCCCCGTCCTGGAACAGCACGCCGAATTTGCGCCGCAGCTTGAACAGTTCACCGTCGCTGAGGCTCGGGATCGAGTGGCCTTTGACGATCACGTCCCCCTCGTCGGGATACAGCAGGCCGACGATGTGCTTGATGCAGACCGACTTGCCCGTCCCGGAGGGGCCGATGATCATCGAGATCTTGCCCTCCGGCAGGCCCATGTTCAGCCCCCGCAGCACATGGTTCTTTCCGAACGACTTGTGGACGTCC
>DATJBO010000118.1:0-9390 GCA_035515315.1 Solirubrobacteraceae bacterium | reverse complement strand
CACGACCCGGGCGGGGCCTACAGCGTCCAGTACGGCAACTGCCTGACCGGCGGCCAGGGCACCTGCCTGCCGCCCCTGCTGGTGGTGACCTCCCCCGAAAACACGTTCGTCCCGGGCGGCGCGGCTCACACCCGCAAGGTGCAGATCCGCGGTGTGCCCGCCCTCGAGGCCCGCTCCGGGCGGGTGGTGATGATCCCCACCGGCAACGTGGTGGTGGACATCTTCGCGGCCGAGGCCAAGCTCGCCCGGGCGGCGGCACGCAAGGTCGTGGCGATCAACGCCCCCGGAGCGCCCGGCGGGCCCCTGCCGGCGGCCCGCCGGACCAACGCCTACAGCGGACGCCCCTTCAGCACGCAGGTGCCGAGCCCGCTGCGCCCGCTGCGCTGATGCCCGGGTTAGCGCACGCTGGATCGGCGGCCACGCGAACGGCGCGGACCGCTCAGGATCCCGAACCGAAGCGATCGCGGATCGGGACGTGCCCGCCGGGGGCCGGGCGCACCGCCACCGTCATCCGCGTCAACGCGCACAGCCGCTGCTCGGAGTCGCTGAAGCGGACGTCCCAGACCCACGTCGTACGGCCGCGGTGCACGCGCGTGGCGAGCGCGTCCACAACCCCCTCGGTGATCGGCCGCAGGAAGCTCGTGCTGTTCGACAGGCCCAGCGCGATGCAGCCTTCCTCCGCCACCCCGAAGGCGGTCGCCATCGAGGCCATCGACTCGGCCATCGAGGCGTACACCCCGCCGTGGATCAGGCCGTAGGGCTGGGTGACCTCCTCACGGACCTTCACCTGCGCCCGCACCTCCTCCTCGCTGTACTCGATCAGCTCGAGCCCGTAGAGACGGTCGAACCCGCGCAGCCCCCGGTTTATCTGCTCGGTACTGGCAGTCGCCATGCCGGCGCCACGATAGCCTAGGATCCGGTGCTCGGAGCCCTGGGCGGGTCCCGACAACACACAGCGCGTCGATGAGCAGATTGGATGACCTTCCACCTGACCAGCGGGCTGCGCTTTCTCTGCTGCTCCTCCAGCACAAGAGCTACGCCGAGGTCGCAACCCTGCTGCAGATCCCTGCCGGGGCCGTCCACGACCGCGCCCAGGCGGCTCTCGCGGTGCTCGCCCCCGGCGAGGCGCGGGCGCTGAGCGCGGACGAGCGCGCGGAGGTCGGCGACTATCTGCTCGGACAGTCGGGCATCGCCGAGCGGCTCAAGACGCGCACCTACCTGAGCGACTCCGAACCGGCCCGCACCTGGGCCCTGGCGGTGGCGGGCGAGCTCTCCGCGCTGTCCCCCAACGCGCTGCCGGAGATCCCGGCGCCGTCGGCGAACAACGTCCACCTCCAACACGGCTACCTCGCGCCCCCAGCCGCCGCGCCGGCACCTGCCGCGCCGCCGGCCGGCGCGCCCGCCAGCGGCGTCGATGGGTCCGGGGCCGGGGCGCCGCCGATCACGCCCCTGCCACGGCCTGCCCAGGGCACGCCGTCGAGCTCACGGCTGGGTGGGATCCTGGTGCTCGCCGCGGTCGTGGTGGCCGTGGTCGTGGCCGTGATCCTGCTGACGGGCGGCTCGAGCAAACACAAACACACGACGAGCTCGAGCCACACCACCGCGGCCAACACCAAGGGGCCCACCGTGCACCAGCTCACGCTGCGCTCGCCGAGCGCCAGCAGCCGCTCGCTGGGAGTCGTGGAGGTGCTCTCCGAAGCGGGCAAGCGGGCCTTCTACATCGAAGCCCAGAACCTGCCCGCGAGCAGGCACTTCTTCTACGCGATCTGGCTGTACAACTCCCCCACCTCGGCCGAGCCGCTCAGCAAGGCTCCCCCGGTGGGGAAGTCCCATCGCCTGGCTGGCGGGGCGCTGCTGCCCTCGAACGCCGCCAACTACAAACAGATCCTGCTCACCCGCGAGACCAGCCAGCATCCCGCCCACCCGGGCAAAGTCGTCCTGTCCGGGCCGTTCACCCTCGAATAGGCTCGCGCGCGCCGAGCAGCTTGCCGGGGTTCATGATCCCGGCCGGGTCGAGCTGCGCCTTGACCGCCCGCAGCGTGGCCAGCCCGGTCGGCGAGATCTCCGCGGGCAGCCACCGCGCGTGGTCGCGGCCGATCGCGTGATGATGGGTGATCGTCGCGCCGGTCTCGCGGATCGCCTCGCCGGCCGCCTGCTTGACCGCCTGCCACTGGGCGATCTCCTGGCCCTCGCGCTGGCGCGCGAGCAGGGTGTAGTAGAGCGAGGCGCCGGTCTCGTACACGTGCGAGACGTGGCACATCACGATCCCCGGCGTGCCCTGCTGCGAGAGGGCCCTCGAGATCGCCCCGGCCACGGCGTCGTGCACTTCCAGCAGCTTCGACCACTGGGTGGCGGTCTCGAGCGTCTCGGCCATCACGCCCTGGCCGAGCAGGTCGTCGCGCAGGTAGGGCCCGGCGAAGCGGCCCCGCAGCCAGGCCTGCCCGGGCGAGGTGCCGGCGGACCGGCCGCCGTGGCGGCGCAGCAGCTCCCTGGCAAACGCCCGCCGGATGGCCACCTCCTCGTGGGAGCCCTCGAAGCCGAGGATCGCAAGGCACCCGCCCGCCACGCCGCGGGCTCCCATGTAGGCGCGCGTGAGCGTGCTCTTCAGCAGGCCCTGTTCGGACAGCAGCAGCGACAGCTGCGTCTCGCGCTCGTCGGAGAGGCGCACCACGTCGGGCAGCAGCGAGTGCTCGCCCGCCAGCCGCCGCAGCGCCTCCACGCCCTCGGCGAAGCTGGCGAAGAACATCCCCTCGTAGATCCCGGTGGCGGGCGAGGGGCGCACCCGCAGCGAGACCTCGGTGAGCACCCCGAGCGTCCCCTCGGCCCCGACCAGCAGCTGGCGCAGGCCGGGCCCGGCGGCGGTGGCGGGCACGGGGGCCAGCGCGATCTCCCCCGCCGGAGCCGCAAGGCGCAGCCCGAGCACCATCTTGTCGATCGCGCCGTACCCGGTGGAGGCCTGCCCGGCTGAGCGCGTGGCCACGCACCCGCCGATCGAGACGTACTCGAACGACTGCGGGTAGTGGCCGAGCGTGAGGCCGTGACGGGCGAGCTTCCCTTCCAGCGCCGGGGCGCGCATGCCGCCCTGCACCGTGACCGTGCGCGAGCCCGTGTCGAGAGCGAGGATCTCCGCCATCCGGCGCGTGTCGAGCGCGACCACGGCGGCGTGCTCGCCGGCGATCGGCGCCACCCCGCCGACGACGCTGGTGCCGCCGCCGAAGGGCACCACCGCCAGCGACGCGGACGTGCAGACGCCCAGCAGCTCGGCGACCTGCTCGTGGGAGCGCGGGAAGACGACCGCATCGGGGGCTCCCTCGGGTGTGCCGGCGCGCATCCGCACGAGGTCGGGGTAGCCCTTGCCGGCCGCGTGCAGGACCCTGATCGGGTGCTCCGCGCTCACCCCCTCGTTCCCCACGATCGCCCGCAGGCGGTCGAGCTGGCCCTCCTCCAGCCGCGACGGTGCCAGCCCCACGCGGGCGAGCGCCACCGGCGGGCGGGGCCGCTCGCCGACCCCCACGTGCTCGCGCAGCCAGGCGATTGCGCGGGTCCCCAGCGCCGGTGGCTGGGCGGGGTCTCCCCAGCCCCACCAGCGCATCTCCGCCGGCTGGGGACGCTCAGCCACTGATCCGCGCAAGGCCGTCGAGCGCCTCGTCGATCGTGTGGGCCGCCGCGCGGCGGATCATGAAGCTGCCGAAGCGGGCGAAGAAGCCGGCCAGGGCCTGGCGCACCTCGATCGTGACCTCGGTCGCCGCGGGGCGCCCGGGGGGCCCGTCATCGCCGCCGGGGCCGGGGCCGTGCAGCGCATCCCCACCGGCGCCCGGGCCGTGCGGCGCAGCGGAGGGCGTCAGGCGGACTTCCGTCTCGGCCGAGCGCAGGACCCGCCCGAACGGCGTCCCCTCCACGCGCTGGGACCAGCGCAGGGTGTGCTCGGCCTCGTCGCGGTAGACGAGGTCGAAGTCGGCGCGCACGAGGTGACCCTTGCGGGTGGCAAACACCTCGGTGAAGGCGCCGTCCTCGACGTCCTCCACGCGGGTCACACGCGGCCACCACCGCGGCAGGTGATGGGGGTCGCCGATCAGCTCCCACAGCTCCTGCGGGGGGGCGGAGATCGTCCGGCTGCGACGCGCGGTTGGCACCGGTCGGGAGCTTATGACTCGTACGTCAGAACCGAGTGGACCTCGTGCCCGGCGAGCCGCTCGCGGCCGCCGAGGAACGCCAGCTCCACGAGGAAGTTGCAGGCCACCACCTCGCCTTCGAGGCTCTCCACCAGCTCGCACAGGGTGGCCGCCGTGCCGCCGGTCGCGAGCAGGTCGTCGTGCACCAGCACCCGGCCCCCGGCCTGCAGCGCGTCGGTGTGCAGCTCGAGCTGTCCGGAGCCGTACTCGAGCAGGTACTCGGCGCTGACCGTCTCGTAGGGGAGCTTGCCCGGCTTGCGTGCCAGCACGAAGCCCGCGCCGATCGCCAGCGCGAGCGCGGGCCCGAGCAGGAAACCCCTGGCCTCGGCGGCCACCACGAAGTCCACCGACAGCGGGCGGGCGTGCTCGGCCAGCAGCCCGACGGCCTCGCCGAGCGCGTCGGCGTCGGCGATCAGCGGGGTGATGTCCTTGAAGTTGACGCCGGCCTTCGGGAAGTCCGGTATGTCGCGGATCAGCGAGCGCAGCGTCTGCGCGCCCATCAGCGCACGATCTTGCGCAGATCGCGGATCAGCAGCAGATGCTTGAGGTGGGTGGCCACCACGGCCAGGTTCTCCAGCGCCTCCACCGCCTCCTTGCGGCGCTCGGGGTTACGCGAGCGAAGCGCCGGGGCGAGGATCTGCTGCAGCAGGTTCGCCTCGCGGTCGGCAGAGGAGCGGAACACGCGCAGGTTGCGCCCGCCGACGCCGTAGCGGGCCAGCTCGGCGACCGCCGCGATGATCTCCCGCTCGGTGTCGTCGAAGTAGCGTATCCCTCCCCGCATCTCGCCTTTGACCACGCCGTACTCTTCGAGCTCACGAACCAGCTTGGCGTCGGCCCTGGTCTCGTCGAGCACCTCTTCGAGCGAGTGCAGGGCGGCGGTGCCCTGGCGCACGCTCATGCTCGTCCGCCACGTGCGGGCGCCCTCTCGCCGCGAGGGCACCTCGGCTTCCTCGGCGCGGCCCGCGGCCAGCTCCTGGCGGATCACCCGCAGCGGCAGGAACTCGTCGCGCTGCATACGCAGGATCGTCCGCAGGCGCGCCAGGTCAGCCTGGGTGTAGAGGCGGTAGCCGCCGGGCGTTCTGCGGGGCGCGAGCAGCTTCTGGTCCTCGAGGTAGCGGATCTTCGAGATCGAGATGTCGGGGAACTCCTGGGCCAGCGCCTTGCACACGGCGCCGATCGTCAGCGACTTGGGCCGCTTGGCCGCCTCGCTCGAGTCGGGCGCCGGGGCCCCGCCCGCGGCCGCGGCTGCGGGGACGGCGTCGGGCGATGTCGAGGAGACCGCCATTAGCGCACGTGGAAGGTCAGCTTGTACTTGCCGATCTGCACCTCGTCGCCCTCCTGCAGGCGGTGCGACTCGATCCGCTCGCGGTTGACGTAGGTGCCGTTCAGCGAGCCGCAGTCGTCCAGGTACCAATCGTCGCCGCGGTTGATCAGCAGCGCGTGGTCGCGCGAGACGGTGATGTCGTCCAGGAACACCTCCGAGTCTGGGCGCCGGCCGATGCTCATCCGCTCGCCGTCGACGGGGAAGCTCTCCCCCATCCGGCCGCCTCCCGCACGGATCACGAAGGCCGGCCCCCGCGCCGTGACCTCGCCGATCTCGACGGGCACCAGTTCGCCGGTCTCGCCGATCCGGTAGGTGGCCGTGGCGGGGTCCCCGTCCCCCTCCGCACGCGGCAGCAGCGCACCGCAGCGTTGGCAGTAGTTGGCGCCCTCGTTGTTGACGAAGCCGCACTCCGTGCAGTGCATGGCCATGACGGCGCCGGCTTCTAGTTCTCCGTGCCCTGAGAGAGGATGTCCGTCAGCCGCTGGACGTCCTCGCCGGTGATCAGCGCTTCGCCCCCCTCGTGCTTGTGGCGGAGGCGGTTCACCAGCTCCGCCCTCAGGATGTCGATCTTGCCGTGCAGGATCCGTCGGCGGTAGGAGATCTCGGTCTCCTCCTCGGTGAGCTGGCGGATCACGTCTTTCAGTTCTGCGTCGGTCAGCGAGCCCAGGTCCGGGAACGTCTCGTCCATCGTCACCTCTTCTCTCTCGCGGGCACTTGACCCCGGGAGGAAGTCCTCGGGGGAGGAGCGCTCCCCCGGGCCCCGGGTGGGCCAAGTATAGCCCGAATGTCAGGTTGAGCTTGAGGCTATGGACGGCGCCGGCGACGCAGCTCGGAGAGCCCGTAGCGGACGTACATGACGGTCGCGACGATGACCAGCACGAGGCCGATGTAGAGCAGGATCTCCCCCAGCCGTTCGAGCCCCGTCAGGGCGAAGAACAGGGACGCCATCACCGGGAACACAGCCACACGTCCGGGCCAGTTGATGCGCAGCTCCACCCCGTGGCGCTGACCGTAGCGGCCGAACGCGAGCATCAGCACCTCCCGCGCCGCGAGCACCGCGAGAGCCCAGCGGGGCAGCAGCTGGAAGTGCCAGCACACGACGACCCCGGCCACGATCAGCAGGCGGTCGGTGATCGGGTCCAGCAGCGTCCCGAGGCGGCTGTACTGCCCGGTGAGGCGGGCCAGGATCCCGTCGAGGTAGTCGCCGCCGGCGATCACCGCGAACAGCAGCGCCGCCAGCGGGCTGGTGCCGTCCGAGCTCGACAGGGCCACCGCCAGGAACACCGGGATCAGCCCAAGGCGGACGAAGCCGACCGCGTTGGGGATCGTCCACACCCGCAGGGGCTGCCCGGACAGCGTCTCCGGAGGGGGCGGCCCGGAGCGGTCCAGGCCGAGCAGCCGGCGGGCTCCTAGGGGGTGCTCTGCCACAGCTCGTCCACCGCGCGGATGAGCTGGCCGGGCTCCTCCGTGAGCGCCAGGGGCGGGCGCTCCTGGCGGCCGCGGCGGACCTGCACCTCGATCTCCCCCGAGTCCAGCGACCGGCGTCCGATGGTCAGCCGCAGCGGGCACCCGAGCAGCTCGGCGTCGGCGAACTTCTCCCCGGGCCCGGCGTCGCGGTCGTCGTAGAGGACGTCGATCCCCCCTTCGAGGAGGATCTCGTAGACGCGGTCGCAGGCCTCCCGCTCGGGGGTGCCGGCCGCCCCGAGGGACACCACGTGCACCGCGAACGGCGCCAGCGCGCGGGGCCAGGAGATGCCGTGCTCGTCGGCGTACTGCTCGACCGCGGCCGCCACCACGCGCGCCGGGCCGATCCCGTAGGAGGCCATCCAGATCGGGTGCTCGGTGCCGCTCTCGTCCAGGTAGTGGGCGCCGAGCGCCTCCGAGTAACGGGTGCCGAGCTTGAAGATGTTGCCCACCTCGATGGCGGGCTCGACCCTCAGCCGCTGGCCGCCCCGCACGAACCCGTCCGCGTCGCGCTTGACGCCCTCCAGGCGCTCGGCGACCTCGGCGTTGGCCGCGAAGCCCTCTCCGAGCACGACCTGGTCCTCCCCGGCGGGGCACGGGGCCATGTACTCGTGGGCGCCGGTCCCGCCCATCATCCCCACGTCACCCTCGACGCGGTAGAAGACGAGACCGGTCCGTTCCATGATGCGGTCGTAGGCGCCCACGTGCAGCGCGTAGCTCTGCTCGAGGGCCTCCTGGTCGCGGTCGAAGCTGTAGGCGTCCTTCATGATGAACTCGCGCGTCCTCAGCACGCCGGCCCGGGGGCGCGGCTCGTCGCGCTCCTTGACCTGGAAGTGGTAGAGGATCAGCGGAAGGTCGCGGTAGGAGCGCACGATCTGGGCGACGTGGAAGGTGACCGCCTCCTCGTGGGTCATCGCCAGCACGAGCTCGGAGCCCTTGCGATCGGTGAGCTTGAACAGCTCCTCGATGCCGAGCCGCCCCGTGCGGCGCCACAGGTCCGCCGGCTGGAGTACGGGCATCAACATCTCCTGTCCGCCGATCGCGTCCATCTCGCTGCGGATGATGTCCTCCACCCGCCGGTGGGCCCGCCACCCCGCCGGCAGCCAGGTCCACATGCCGGCTCCCATCTGGCGCACCAGGCCCGCCCTCACCATCAGCTTGTGCGAGATCGCCTCCGCGTCGCTCGGAGGCTGCTTCTCGGTGGGCAGCAGGAATTGGGAGAGGCGTGTCATCGTGGCGCGCGCGGGGGCCGCCTGAGCCTATCTACGATCAGCCGCGCCCGCGGGTCGCGGGCTGATAGAACAGCCGTGACCCCCGGACCCGCCGGAAACTCGACAAGGAGCGTTCTGCGATGGCCTACTCCGTTCCGCCGCTGCCCTACCCATACGACGCGCTCGAACCGCACATCGACAAGGCGACGATGGAATTCCACCACGACAAGCACCATCAGGCCTACGTCGACAAGGTCAACGCCGCCCTCGACGGAACCGCGCTCGCCGACGCGCCGATCGAGGACGTGCTCCGGGACCTCGGCCAGGTGCCGGACGACAAGCGCATGGCCGTCAAAAACAACGGCGGCGGGCACTACAACCACACGCTGTTCTGGCAGATCATGGGCCCCGGCGGCGGAGGCGAGCCGCAGGGCGAGCTGGCCAGCGCGATCAGCTCGACGTTCGGCTCCTTCGACGACTTCAAGGCCAAGATGAAGGAAGCCGGCGTCAACCAGTTCGGCTCAGGCTGGTCGTGGCTCGTGCGCGACGGATCCGGGTTGGCGATCGTGGCAAGCGCCAACCAGGACAGCCCGATCTCGGACGGCAAGACCCCGCTGCTCGGGGTCGACGTGTGGGAGCACGCCTACTACCTGAAGTACCAGAACCGCCGCCCCGACTACATCGACGCGTGGTGGAACGTGGTGAACTGGGACGCGGTGGCCGAGCGCTACTCGGCTAGCGGCTGAAGCGCCTGCCCGCGACCGGGGACAGCTCCTCGTCGAGGGCTGCCGGCGGCGCGTCCGGCGCGGTCGCGGCGCCGGCGGCCGGGGTGAGCATCGAGTCGAGCACCTGCTCGGCAAGCGCGTCTTCCTGTGCCGAGGCGGCCTCCAGGGCGGCGATGCGCTCGGGGGTCATCGCCGTCAGGTCTTCGTTCTCCTCCAGCCAGACACGGGCCTCGGTGGCCTCGCGCTCGTCGCGCTGGACGTGCTTGCCGGCCGCGTAGTAGCGGTCGATCTCCTTGAACAGCTCGTCGACGAGCTGGTCGGTGGGGACCTTCTTGAGCGGCTCCCCCTTGGAATAGATCATCCCCATGTCCTTGGCCCCGGTGATCCCGAAGTCGGCGTGGCGGGCCTCGCCGATGCCGTTCACGGCGCAGCCGAGCACGGACACCTCGATCGGGTCGTCGTAGGCCTCGAGGCGGCGCTCGACCTCGGCCACG
>DATJBO010000117.1:0-6780 GCA_035515315.1 Solirubrobacteraceae bacterium | reverse complement strand
AAACCGCCTCCAAGATCCTCGGAGCGGTTCACCTAAACGTCGCGAGCGCGAAGTGCCTTGTGAACCAGGCTGGGTTTGACGGAGGCTCTCCTTCCCCGCGGACGACACCGCGGATCAGAGCCTCCGTCAAACCCAGCCTGGCTCAGGCAGCCTGTTCGAGTACCGCGAGTGGGCGTTGGCGCGCGCTGCGGAGCGGTTCAGCTTCTCGGAGAGCGGATGAAGGGGTTCGAACCCTCGACCTTCGCCATGGCAAGGCGACGCTCTAGCCAGCTGAGCTACATCCGCGAGGAGCCTCATTCTAGCCTCCGCCGCCGGGGGCGGTCCAGCGGCACAGATGCCGGCTGCCGCCCGCTGCGGCCAAGCCGGGTCGCCGGCCGGGACGCCGCTCAGCCTTTGAAGGTGGACGGGCCCCGGTCTCCGAAGGGGTCGTCGCGCTCGCGCACCGCCTCCCGGAAGCCGGCCTCGGCGGCTCGGCGCTGGAAGGCGTAGCCCTCCTCGGTATGGCGGGCGATGCCGTCGAACACGGTGCCCAGCACCTGCGTGGAGTGCAGGCCCTGGGCATACAGGCCCTGGTTGACGAGCAGCTTCATCATCGCCAGCTGGTTCACGGGCATGCGGGCGATCCGCTCGAGCAGGATCTCGGTGCGCTCGTCCAGCAGCTCGGCCGCGGGAGCCTCGATCGCGAGACCCCACTCCAGCGCCTCCGCTCCCGACAGCGAGTCCCCCGTGAACAGCAGTCGCTTGGCCCGCTGGGCACCTACGCGGTGGGCCCACAGCGAGGTGGTCGGGGAGCCCCACACGCGCGCCGGCGGGTAGCCGATCTTGGCGTCCTGCGCGATCACGAGCAGGTCCGAGCAGAGGGCCATGTCGGTGCCACCCGCGACGCAGAAGCCGTGAACCCGGCAGACGACCGGCTTGGCGCAGTGGAACAGCGACATGAACGCCCGGACGTTGCGGCTCATCATCGCGTAGTCCACCATCGGGTCCCACCTACGGGAGGGGTCGTGGTTGGCGAGGATCACCGCGGGATCGACCGGCGAGCCGCTGCCCTCGGCCGGCTCGGTCCCGGCGCTCGCGCCCATTCGCTCGGCGCTGTCCACGAGGTCGTAGCCGCCGCAGAAGCCCGCCCCGTTGCCGCTGAGGAGCACCACGTGCACGGACGGGTCGAGGTCGGCGTGTTCCACGCATGCGACCAGCTCCCGCAGCAGGGCGGGGGTGATCCCGTTGCCCCGCTCGGGCCGGTTGAGGGTGATCCGCGCGACCCGGTCGCGCGCCTCATACAGGACGGGCCGGGGCTCGCTCATCGGCCGCACACTGACATATCCGGGCCGCGACCGGCCGAGATCGGGTCATCGGCTAGCCTGCGCTCATGCGCTTCTTCGGACGTCGCGAGCCCGAGATGGTGGACCGGTCCTCCACCCTCCCGGGCCGCAGCGAGGAGCTGCGCGTGCCGACGCTCCACGAGGTCCTCGGGACGCCCCTGAAGGGACCCTTCCCGGGCGGGATCCGCACCGCCATCTTCGGGATGGGGTGCTTCTGGGGGGCGGAGCGGATGTTCTGGCAGGCCGACGGTGTTTACACGACGGCCGTGGGGTACGCCGGGGGCTCTACCCCCAACCCCACCTACGAGGAGGTCTGCAGCGGCATGACCGGGCACGCCGAGGTGGTCCTCGTCGGCTACGACGTCGCCCGCACGAGCTACGAGGACATGCTGAGGATCTTCTGGGAGGGCCACGACCCCACGCAGGGGATGCGCCAGGGCAACGACGTCGGCACCCAGTACCGCTCGCTGCTGCTGTGGCGCGGGGATGACCAGCGGGACGCCGCGGAAGCCTCGCGGCAGGGCTACCAGGAGCGCCTCACCGCTGCCGGCCTCGGCCAGATCACCACCGAATTCGCGCCCGCCGACGCGGAGCATCCCTTCTACTACGCCGAGGCCTACCACCAGCAGTACCTGGCGAAGAACCCGGGGGGCTACTGCGGGCTCGGCGGCACCGGCGTGAGCTGCCCGGTCGGGGTCGGGGTCTCGATGGGCAGCGGGGAGAGCGGGACGGCGCCGCCCACGGCCGAGTGACGTAGCACCAGGCCGAGCCAGTACCGCTCGTCGGCGCTCTCAACTGTCGGCGCGTTTGCAGGCGGGCGTGCTCCCGTACGCCGTCAACGGCGTCGCCGAAAGCCCCGCGCCGAACGAGATCTCCGAGGCAAGATGAGCGGCATCGAGATCAGCAGCCTGACCTCCGAGGGCGGCGAGCCGGTCGAATTCTGACGAACCAGGGCATCGAGCACGGCCGTTGCCCGTCAGACAGCGACGCCGGCGCGTGCGGGGAGCCGGTGCACGGCGAGCGCGTTCGCCTCGTCGTCGGGCTCCCAGACGGGGGTGGAGCGCTCCTCAGAGGCAGCCAGGAGCCGCACGAGTGCGTCGACTACCCGCGCGTCGAATTGCGTGCCGGCGTGGCGTGCGAGCTCCTCCAGTGCAAAGGCCACGCCGGGAGCCTCGCGATATGGACGGTCGGACGTCATTGCCTCGAAAGCGTCTGCGACATGGATGATGCGTGACTCGAACGGGATGTGCTCGCCCGCGAGCCCGTCGGGGTAGCCGCGGCCGTCGACCCGCTCGTGGTGGTGACGCACCCAGCGCGCCTCGACAGGCATCTCGGCAGCAAGCACGATGCCCTCGCCCAGCGCGGAATGGGTCTTCATTTGCTCGAACTCGTCAGCGCTGAGCCTGGCCGGCTTTTTGAGGATCGAGTCGGGGATGCCGATCTTCCCGACGTCGTGCAGCAGTCCCGCGAGCCGCAACCGCGGCAGGCGCACGTGGTCGACGCCCAGCTCGGCACCGAGGACGGCGCACAGGGTGGCGACTGTCTGGCTGTGGCTGCGTGTGTAGGAATCCTTGCTGTCCACGGCCAGCGCGAGCGCCCTGGCGAGCGTCTGGGTGTGATGCTCGACCTCGTCATCGGGCAGGTGGTTGTCGAACGGCTCCATCTCGGGGGTGAAGATCACGGCGCGACGGTCGGAGCGCTTGGCGTTCATCAGCGCGACGTCGGCCTCGTGGATGAGCTCGTCCCTGGGCCTGGGGGCGAGCGCCTCGGAGATCCCCGCGGTCATGTTGAGGGGGGCGCCGGGATCCTCGGCGAGGGCGCGTTGGAGGCGCTGGACGAACTCGAACGCGCCCCACGCGCGGGTGTCGTGCAGGATCATCGCGAACTCGTCGCCTCCCACACGGTAGGCGCGGTCGCCTGCACGCGGGCCGGCGAGCATCGCATGGCCGAGCTGGATCAGGGCGGCGTCACCGCTCTGGTGGCCGCACGTGTCGTTGAGCTGCTTGAGGCCGTCGGCGTCGAGCATCACGAGCGACAGTGGCGCGCCCGAGCGCCCGCTGCGGTCCAGCTCGACGGCGAGGTCCTCCTGGAAGGCGCGGTGGTTGCGCAGCCCGGTGAGCGGGTCGCTGATCGCGAGTTGCCTGAGCCACTCGAGGTGCTCGGCGCGCTCCCTACGCTGAACGCGCCGCGCGCGGCGCAGGATCAGCGCGAAGATGCCAAGCAGGGTGAGCGCGATCGCGAGCGCGCCGACGCCGGTTCGCGATGCCTTCGCCTCGTCGCGGCCTAGCTGGGCGCTGCGGCTGAGCGCGGAGCGGGAGGCGGCTGCCGCGTTCCCGTACACGGTGTCCTCGATGGCCGAGAACACGGGGTCGGTGCGGATGTGGTCGTAATAGACAACGAGGGGCTTGTTCCCGGCTCTCACGGCGGCGAACATCCCGCGCGTGGCGGAGGCGTATTCGCCGTTCTTGCGCAGCAGCGCACTTGTCTGCCGGCGCACCGCGGCGGTCGGCTCGATTGCGGACAGGCGCTCGAGGTCGAGTGTGAGCTTGGCCTCGGCTTCGTTGTGCAGTCGGAGGATCTCAGGACCGGGTTCGAGTCGGTACTTGCGCTCGAGCGACTCCTCCTGGCCAACCCAGAACCGTGCATCCTGGTAGACGCTCGCCACGCGCAAGTCGGTGTTGGAAGTTTCGGTCTCGTCCGTGATCGAGTCCTGGATCGTGAGTGCGATGACGGCGAGTGCAATGAGCACGGCGACGAGCAGACCGACGATTACGCGGACCAGCACCGACCGCGGCCCGTGTCCGTCGGTCGCGAGCAGGTCACGGTGCCGGCCTTCGAGGTCGCCCGGCGCGTCCGGAGCCGGCGCCGGCGGATTTCTTCCACCCATGACCCCTAACTGCCCCGCGGGACGGCTAGCCGACACTCGTCCATGCGTCCAAACAGGCACCGGGCCACCCCCCAGGGGCGGAGCGAGATCGTCGAGGTAGGCCCTAGGCCCTCGTTGGACGCTCGACCGCGACCGAGCACGCGCGGGGAGCCCTCCAACTCGATCCGTGCGCCGAGCGGGCCCGAGCGCCCGAGGAGCGCCGGCGGGAGCCGCCCGGCGCCACGCCCGAGGCAACGCCGGCGCGAGCCGCAGGCACCACGCGGGGGATAGATTTCCGGACGTGGACGAGGGACGTCGCATCGTTCTCGGAATCGTGGCCTCTTGCGTGGTCACGGTCGCGCTCGAGCTCGGACTCGTCGCCCTGATCGGGCTCCCCCCGGGGTGGTCGGCTCCCGCGCCCGCGTTGGCGGCCGGCGTTCCGGCGGGGGCCGATTGCGACAACGACGCGGCCAGCGAGCCCAACGGAGATCCGGACGAGGTCCAGGAGTGCCTCCCCGTTCAGCCGCCCGCCGCCGCCGTCGAAGACGAAGAAAAGGTTCTCGGCGGCGCCTTGGCCGGGATCGCCGCCGACGGGATGCTCTACGCCGGAGGCTTGCTCGCGGCCGACGCGACCGCAGGGTTCATCACGGTCGGCGTGTTCGTGGGCATCACCACCGTGGCGGTGCCGATCGCGGCCGTGGGGCTCGGGCTGCTGGCTGTATCCACGCTCATGCTCGGCATCGCCGCCGACGTCCTCTATGACCCCGCCAGCTCGGCCCAGGCGGTCGCGCTGCCCGAACCGATCTCGCTCGGAGCGGCCCACCTTAGAAACGGCGTGTGCCGGCGCGGTCCTCATCGCGCCGCCTGTCTGCGTGTCGTCTCCGCGGCCCGTCGCTACCTCGCCTCCGCCGAGGCGGCCATGCCCTCGCTGGAGGCCCTGGCGACCTCGATCAGCCGCTTCGCCGCTGCCAAGCGCGAGGGTCTTGGCGACGTCGCGGTCGCACAGGCGGCGGCGGTGAGCGTCTACGCCGCGGCGGCCCGACAGGGCCTCGAAGCCCTTCACGGCGCCGCCGTTGGATGGGCCAGCGCGCTGACGGCCGCCCACGCCGATCTGCGCGTCGTACGACCGCGCGCGCGCAAGGAGATCAAGCATCTCGAGGCACTCCAGGGCGTTCCGAGGTCGGTGATCCGGCGGCTGCAGACGAGGCTCGGATACAGCCGCGCCGAGTTGAAGGCCGCGGTCACCACGGGATTCCGCCAGGCAAAGCTCGGGGGCGCGCGATCGCTGCGCTCCTTCTTGAAGGCACCGCTGCCAAACCTCGGCAGCCTCGTCTCGCGCTCCCAATCGCTCGGGATCAGCCAGGCCGGATACCTCGTGCAGGACATGAGCTCGAACGGCGAGATCTCGCAGAGCGCCGGCGCCGCACTCGCGAGCTCCCTGCTCGAAGCCGATCGAGCTTGCACGCCCGCCGAACGCACCCAGCCGATCAACCAGTTCCTGGAAATCGCCACCCAGCAGCTCTCGGGCGGGGCCCGCGAAGTCATGAAGGCCGCGGCGGTCCCCCTGCTCGGCAACCATCCCTACCCCGGGAACACCCCTCCGACGGCCGGCTTTCGGGCGTCCCCGTCATCCCAGACGATCGGCTCGAGCGGCCACGCTCACGTCGCCTTCTTCGACGAATCCGCCGACAAGGGCGACGGCGGCCATGTCGGCTGCCACCGATGGGACTTCGGCGACGGAACGACCTCCTCGGAGGTCAACCCGACGCACGACTACACGAGCCCCGGCACCTACGCGGTGGCCCTGAGGGTGGCCGACGACGACGGCTTCGCCCAGGCGACTGTCACCCATACGGTGACGATCACCCACTGAGGCCCCCGGGGCCGCCTCCGCGGGCGCCGCCCGACGCGCCGAGGCGAGCAGGGCGACCTCGACGCCGGCGCCCGGTTCCTGGCTGAGGACGTGCAGTGGAGCAGCTCGGTTCTCCTCGACGAGGCGCCCATCCGCGGCCGCGATAGCGCCTCGCCCGGAGCCAGGGCCGTTAAGCGGCTGCGACCCCGCATCACGCGGGGCCGCAGCACTCGTGCTTCCGTGACCGGGGCGTCCGTGGGGAAGACGCCCCGGCGCGGAAGGACTTGGTTGGCGCCTACTAGGCTCCGGCGCCGGCGGGCACCGCACCCCCGCCGGGCTCCCAGGTCGGAGCGTGAGGGCCCCCGAGCGTCGGCACGTCGGAGGGGTACACCTCGTTGCCGTGGATCGCGTGGTCGCCGACCTCCAGCTCCTCGTCGGAGAGCCGCAACGGCACGAAGATGCCGATCACCTTGAGGATGATGAAGGTGGCGATCGCGGTGTAGAGGATCACCCACACGGCCGCCTCGAACTGCCACCGCAGCAGTGTCAGACCACCACCGTAGAACAGGCCCGAGAAGTTCGGGATCACCGGCGAGCCCTTCACCGGGAAGTACTCGATCATGTGATCGTTGGCCACGAGGCCCACTAACAAGCCTCCGCATAAGCCGGCGATCCCGTGCGTATAGATCACCCCCAGGGTGTCGTCCACGTGCCTGAACATCGGCGCGCGGCTGAGGAAG
>DATJBO010000116.1:0-26297 GCA_035515315.1 Solirubrobacteraceae bacterium | reverse complement strand
GGCCTCGCCAGCAGGCAGCGCAGCGGGGCGCCGCCTGCGGCGGCCTCGCGCACGACCCCCTCGAGGCCCGCATCCGGTGGCAGCTGCTGCAGCTCATCGAGATCCCCCAGCAGCGCCGGCGCGAGCCAGGTGATCGCGCTGGCGTTGGCGCTCTCGCAGGGACGAGTGGACAGCTCCAGCGCGCCGCTCAGCAGCAGGCGCTCTCGCGCGCGAGTCATCGCCACGTACAGGATCCGGTCCTCCTCGCGGGCCTCGTCGGCGCGGCGCTGCTCGCACAGGGCCTCGTACTCGAGCGTCGGCGTGCTCTTGGCGCCGTCGAGGTGCGCGAGCTGCAGGCCGATGCGATCGCCGTCGACGAGCAGTTCGGGCACGCGCGTGTTCGGGGCACGGCCGAGGTCGGCCACGCACACGACCGGGAACTCGAGCCCCTTGGCGGCGTGGATGCTCATCAGCCGCACGGCATCGGCCTCGCCCAGCGACGGCGCGTCCGCCTCGCCGGAGCGACCCTGCTCCTTCAGATATGCCGCGTGGTCGAGGAACGCCCGCAGGTCGCGGCCCTCGCTGTCTTCGAAGCGCCGCGCCAGGCGGGCGAGCTTGCGCGCGTTGGCCAGCTCGCCCGGGGCAATGCCGGAAGGCCGGACCGCCTCGCCCGCCGCGGGCTGCCAGCCGAGCCGGTCGACCGCGCGCGCGATCAGCTCGCCGAGCGCGCGCAGCGGCACCTCGGCCCGCTCCAGCTCCACGAACTCGCAAAAGCGCCCGAGCGCCAGCTCATCGCCGGGCGCCAGCTCGAGCTCGGGGGCCGCCTGCGCCGCCAGCTCGAACGCCCCCCGCCCGCGCTCCTGGGAGCCCAGCGCCAGCAGCGCCAACCCGTCGCGCGAGACCCCGCCGAGGGGACCCCCCAGCGACGCGTACAGCGCGAGCTCGTCGAGCGGGTTGGCGAGTACGCGCAGGTAGGCGAGCAGGTCTTCGACGGCGCGGCTCTCCCAGTAGGCCCCGGCCGAGGCGAGCGTGGCCAGGCCCTGCTGCTGAAGCGCGCGCTCGTAGACCGCGATGTCCCCGAGCGCGCGCAGCAGGACGACGACATCGCCGCAGCCTGCGTGTCCGCCGGCGACGAGCTCCGCCACCCGCCGGGCGAGCAGGCGCGCCTCGGCCTGGCGCCACACGGCGGCCCGCGGCAGACCCGCGCCGATCGCCCGCGCGCCGGCGCCGGCGTCGCGCCAGCCGCCCTTCTGCGTGAGCAGCAGCTCGACAGCCGGGTCCCCGCCCTGCGCACCGGGGTCGTGGGCCGCCCGCCCGGGCTCGCGGGCCGCCTCCGCGCGCACGAAGCCGTCCATGCGCTCCTCGAAGAGCGCCCCCACGGTCTGCACCAGAGCCGGGCGGCTGCGGAAGTTGCGCGTCAGCGCGAGGCTCGCGCCACACTCGGAGAGGACCGCGGCGCGCTCCCGGAAGATCGCCACGTCGGCGTGCCTGAAGCCGTAGATGGACTGGAACTCGTCGCCGACCGTGAACAGGTTGCCGTTCTCGAGCAGGCGCAGGATCTCCAGCTGGCGGCGATTGGTGTCCTGGAACTCGTCCACCATCAGCAGCTCGAAGCGCCCCGACCAGGAGCGGCGGACCTCCTCGATGCCGCCGAGCAGCCCGACGGTCAGCAGCTCGAGATCGTCGAAGTCCACCGACGCGCGCCCGCGCTTGAGCGACTCGTAGAAGCCGTTGAAGCTGTCCAGCAGCTGGTCGAGCAGCCGGCAGTCCACCACGGCCCGCCGGTCCTCCGCCTCCCTCTCCGGCGGCTGGCCCGCGGCGGGCACCGCCGGCGGCAGCCGCGGCAGGCGCTGGCCCTGGCTGCGGAGCCGGCCATGAACGGCCTCCACCATCGAGCGCAGGCCATCGGCCCCGTAGGCGGCGGCGAGCGCCACCGCATCGGGCTGCTCGTCCTGCACGAACTGCCTCAGAGCCGCCTCGAAGGCACGCAGCCTCAGGCGGCCGGCGAGACCCTCGTCGAGCACGCCGAAGCCGGGGTCGAGGCCGGCCGCCAGCGGGTGGGCCGCAAGCAGCCGCGCGCAGAAGCCGTGGATGGTCGAGACGTACGCCGCCTCGGTGTCGCGTGCAGCCGCGCGCTCGCCGAGCTCGAGGAAGCGCGAGCGGACCCGCTCGCGCAGCTCCCCGGCCGCGCGGTCGGTGAACGTGATCGCCAGGATCTGCGAGGGGCCGAGGCGATCCTCGAGGACGGCGGCGACGAAGCGCTCGACGAGCACCGCGGTCTTGCCGCTGCCCGCCGCGGCCGCCAGCGAAAGCGCCCCAGAGCGCCGCTGGACGGCCGCCTGCTGCTCACCGGTCAGCGACACCGGCAGATCGACGGGTAGCTGCAGCCGCCCCCCGGTTTGCAGCTGTCGGGCCTGGACTCGAGCTCTCCGTGGCGCGCCCGGCCGGCAGCCGAGCGGGCGGCGGCGAGGGCTTCGGCCAGCAGCTCGCGCACCTCCTCGCCGGGCCGCACGTCGCCGCGTACGCAGTCGAGCTCGATGCCGGCGCCCTCGTCGAGGATCCCCCGGGCGCGCAGGTCGCCGCCGGACAGCGGCTGGTAGAAGCCGCCCACCGCGGTGCGCTCGAGCAGCGCCTCCGCGGCGAGCATGTAGAGGGGGACCTGCACCTTGCCGTCCTCGATCCAGCGAGCGGGCGTGCCTTCGACACGGTTCTTGTAGTCGACCACCACCGCGTCGCCGGCGGGCGAGAGGTCGACCCGGTCGATCCGTCCGCGCAGCACCACGCCGTCGCCGAGGTCGAACGCGGGCAGCTCGGGCTCTGACTCCTCGACGCCCGGCGGCATGCCGAAGGCGAGCTCCAGCGGCCCCGGCTCGAGCCCGGACTCGTGGGCGGCCGCGTGCTCGAGGTAGCGCTCCAGGTCCGCGCGCAGGCGCAGTCGCGCACCCGGCATCCGCTCCGGCGACACCGACAGGGGGTACTCGGACCCCCGTTCGGCCAGCGCCCGCGCCAGCAGCTCGCGCGCCAGCGGGAGCTTCCCGCGCGTGAGAGCGGCGCTGCCGGTCTGCTCGCGCAGCCCCTCCAGCGTGTCCTTCAGCACCGCGTGGGCCAGTCCTCCGCGACGCAGCGGCTCGGCGTCGGGGTCATACGAGCCGGGGCGCAGGACCCGCTCGACGTACCAGCGCGTCGGACAGCCGATGTAGCACTCGATGGCGCTCGCAGACCACGGGCGCCGGGCGAGCTCGGCGAGCACGCGCTCGTCGCGCAGTCCCCCCTCCCCCCCGCCTGCGGCCGGGCCGGCGGCGGCGAGGGCCACCGCGCGCGCCGCCGTCGGCGGCGAGAAGTGGACGGGGCCCCGCCGGGGATGCTCGAGCGGGTCCTCCGCGAACAGGTCGCAGACGTCCTCCACGAACAGCGACCTGGCGCTCGCCAGGCCTTCGTCGTCGGCCACGTGCCAGCTCAGCACGAGCAGCTCCTCGGGGCGCGACACCGCCGCGTACAGGAGGTAGCGCTCGGCCGCGAGCGGGTCCTCGCGGCGGCCGAGCCGCAGGCCGGCGAGGCGCTCGAGCTCGCTGCGGTCCTCCTCGGAGAGCAGGCCCGGGCGCCGGCGCTGGGACGGGAACTCGCCTTCCTGCAGCCCGCACAGGAACAGCGCCCGGACCCGCCGGGCCCGCAGGGCGAGCGGGTCGACCACGGCGACCGCCTCACCATGCGGCGCCTCGCCCGCGAGGAACTCGACCGCCTCGAGCTCGCCTGCCAGTGCCCACGCGTCCGCCGGCGCCAGCTCGGGCCCGCGCGCGGCCAGCTCGCGCAGCTCCCGCAGCGCCCGTGCCGCCGCGGCGTGGGCACGCGCGTCGTCCGCCTGCTCGCCCTCGAGCACCGCCGCGCTGCGCTCGAGCGGGGCGCTCAGCAGCCGCACCAGCTCCCGCCCGGCGCGGTCGATCAGCGCCGCCGGCGACTCGGCCTGGGCCGCCGCCAGCTCGTCGATCGTCTCGAGCGGCCAGTTGCGCTGCTCCCAACGTGCCCGCGCCTGCGCCGCCGTGGCCGCGCCCGCGCGGCGCAGCTCGCGCTCGAGCGCATCGGCCAGCTCCGGCACGCGCAGCAGCCCCGGCGCGCGCAGCCAGGCCAGCAGGTCCGCGCTCGCTCCCGGGACCGTCCCCTCGCCGGCCCGCGGCACGCACCGCAGCAGGCCGATCATGGCCCTGCCGATCGCGCTGTCGCGCAACGCCACGCGCCGCTGCATCGCGTGGGGCACCCCGGCTCGCGAGAGCACCTCGCCGAGCAGCTCGCGCGAGACGCCCGCACCCCGTACCGCCACGGCGATCTCGCCGGGGGCCATGCCGCCCGCCAGCAGCCCCGAGATCTCCCGTGCCACGAGCTCCAGCTCGTCGCGCTCCCCGGCTCCCTCGAGCAGTCGCACCGCGCCGCCGGTGGGCACGCGCGGCGCATCGGTCTCGAACAGCCGGCGCTCGAGGTGGCCGAGCGCGCGGCGCGCCGCGGGCGCGTAGTAGTCGTCGCGGGGCACGAGCCGGCGGTGCTCGCCGGCGAGCGGCGCGAGCGCTTCGTAGGCGCTGGCGCGACCCGCGAACGCCGCGCGTCCCTCCTCGAAGCTCAGCGACACCGTCACGGGAGCCCCGGCCCCGGCGAGCGTGCGGACCGCCTCGAGCTGCAGCGGGCTGAGATCGTCGAAGCCGTACAGCAGCACCGGCGTGGCGCCCCACAGGGAAGCGTCGGTCCTGATCGCCCGCAACGCCCGCAGCCGCCGCTGCTGGGCGTCGGGCAGGCCCACACGGGTGAGCTCGGCCTCGTAGTCGGAGTACAGCGCCGCCAGGCGCCGGCGGGAGGAGCGCCCGCCCGGGTGGTCCACGTCGAGCCTGGCCAGCGCCGCCTCCAGGCGGGCGGGCGTGACGGCGTCCGCGTGGAGCTCGTCCAGCAGCCCGCGCACGGCTCGCGAGAGGCCGGCCGAGAGCGGTTGCTCGCCGGCCGTCGCGAGGCCCGCGCGGCGGCTCACGATCGCGATCAGCCGCTCGCGGGCCCGCTCGGACAGGACCGGCCCGTCCGCTCCCGAGCGCCGGACGACCTCCCCCAGCAGGCCCCCGAAGCGGGTCACCCGCGCGCCGATCAGCGCGCCGTCGCCCGCCAGCTCGCGCGTGTAGCGCTGCACGTCGGCGGCCGTCGGCACGACCAGCAGCGGCTGGCGCCCGGCGGCCAGCTCGGCGCGCACCGAGTCCATCACGGCCTGGGCCTTGCCGGCGTTGGCCGGCCCGCTGATCAGCGTCAACGACACCGCCGGCAATCCTGGCGCACGCGGGGGACGTGGCCCGGCTGCGCGTATCTGCGGTTTCGGGCTACCGGATCTGCGGTTCTCGGGCTACTGCTGGGAGGGGTTGGCTTACGCGGCGGTTCGCTCGCCGACCGGTTCGCCGGCATCGGACCCGCTCCGCGCGAGGCCCTCTACGAGCTGCTCTTCGGCGTCCGGCGGCTTGGCGCCCTCCCGTGCCCAGGGCTCGTCGAACTCCACCCGCCATTTGCCCTCGTCGGTCTGGCTGAGCGCCAGGCGGGCCCGGAAGCTGCGTCCGCTGCGCCCCCTGAAGCCGGTGACCGGGCTGGCGGTGTAGCCGGTCCTGATCAGCTCCTTGGCGACGGCCAGCGGCAGCTGCTTGCCGGCTTTCGACTTCCAGATCACGAACCCGCAGCCGGGATCCTCGCGCGCCCAGCACGAGTACCCCTTGCGGTTCTCGACGATGTCGTGGCCGCAGATCGGGCAGGGCCCCAGACGGGCCCGCGGGATGCGCACGTCTTTGAGCGACTCGTCGAGCTCCTTGACCGTGTCCCCGGCGAACTCGGAGATGTCGTGCATGAAGCTCTTGCGGGAGTCCTCGCCGCGCTCGATCATGCCCAGCCGGTGCTCCCACGAGCCCGTCAGGCCGGGCGAGGTGAGCGCGTGCTCGCCGAGCAGCCTGATCACGTTCATGCCCTTCTCGGTCGGGATCAGCGCGCGCCCGTCGCGCTCGAGGTAGCCGACCGTGATCAGCCGCTCGATGATCGCCGCACGGGTCGCCGGGGTGCCGATCCCCGAGTCCTTCATCGCCTCGCGCAGCTCGTCGTCCTCGACGAGCTTGCCGGCGGTCTCCATCGCGCCCAGCAGAGAGGCGTCGCTGTAGCGGCGCGGCGGCTTGGTTTCCTTGCGCGCGCTCTCCACCTTGCGGGTGTCGACCGGCTCGCCCTCCTGCAGCCGCGGGAGCTGCTGTTCGGGAGCCTCCTCGTCCTCGTCCGGGCGCTCCTCGGCGGTGCGTGACTCGGCCGGCGCCTCGTCGTAGACGCCCCGCCAGCCCGGCACCAGAAGCAGCTTGCCGCGGGTCCGGAAGGTCAGCCGGGAGCCCGCCGGACCGACCTCCTCGGCCGCGTCCACGGTCGTCTCCACACGCGTGTTCTCGAACACCGCCTCGGGATGGAAGACGGCGAGGAAGCGCCGGGCCGCCATGTCGAAGATGCGGCGGTCGTCGGAGCCCATCTTGTCCAGCTTGTGCTCGGAGCGGGTGGGGATGATCGCGTGGTGGTCGGTGACCTTCTCGTCGTTGACCACCCGCGCCAGCGGGAGCACGTCCAGGCCGGTCACGTACTGCGAGGCGGCGCGGTATTCGTCGTGCGCGCCCACCAGCTCGGCGATCGGCTTGATCTCCTCGACCATGTCGCTCGGCAGATAGCGCGAGTTGGTGCGCGGGTAGGTGAGCGCCTTGTGCTCCTCGTAGAGGCGCTGCGCCGCCGCGAGCGTGCGGCGGGCCGAGAAGCCGTAGCGGTTGTTCGCCTCGCGCTGCAGGGTCGTCAGGTCGTAGAGCATCGGCGCTTTCTCGCGCTGCTCTTTCTTCTCCAGCTTGGTCACCGTCCCGGTGCGCCCGCTGCACGCGCGCACGATCGCCTCGGCGTACTCCTGGCTGGCGATCCGCGGCCCCCGCCCCAACTCCTTGTGGCCGGCGGCGTGGAACTGGCCGCGGTAGACGCGCTCGCCGTCGCCGCCGCGGCCCGCGCCGTCGCCGCCCCCCAGGGGCGCGGCTGCGAAGGTGGCGTCGACCAGCCAGTAGGGCTCGGGCTTGAACGCCCGGATCTCCTCCTCACGCCGGGCCACGATCGCCAGCGTGGGGGTCTGCACGCGCCCCAGCGAGACGGCCCCGTCGAAGCTGCTGCGCAGGCGGATGGTGGCCGCGCGTGTGGAGTTCATGCCGACGATCCAGTCGGCCTCCGAGCGCGAGCGGGCAGCCTCCTCGAGGTTCTCGAACTCGCCCGCCGGCCTGAGCGCCGCGAGCGCGTTCTTCATGGCGGCGTTGGTCATCGAGTTCAGCCACAGCCGCTTGACCGGCTTCTTGCCCTTCGCCTGCTCGTAGGTGTAGGCGAAGATCAGCTCCCCCTCGCGGCCTGCGTCGCAGGCGTTGACCACCTCGTCGATGTCCTCGCGGGCGAGCAGCCGGGTGATCACCGACATCTGCTTGCGGGAGCGCTCGTCGCGCACGACGAGCTTGAAGCGCGAGGGGACGATCGGCAGGTCGGCCATCCGCCAGCTCTTGTATTTCGCGTTGTAGGCGTCGGGCTCGGCGAGCTGGACGAGGTGCCCGACGGCCCAGGTGATGACGTGGTCGGGGCCCTCGAGGTAACCCTCGTGCTTCTGGAAGGGCCCGGTGAGGACGCGGGCGAGGTCCTGCCCGACGGACGGCTTCTCAGCCACCAGGAGGGTCTTGGACATGGCGGTCAGCGTAGCGAGGGCCACCGCGGCACCGCCGGCTCAGCCGCTGGTGCACCCTTCCGTGCTGACCGTGGTGCCCGCTGCCAACCGCGCCCTGGCGTCGCTCAGCGCCACCCCCAGCGACGCGTTGGCGACCCCGTAGCCGCCGTGTGAGGAGCCGGCCTCCGTGGCGGCGAACACGGTCGTGAGCACGCGTCCGGAGGAGTCGAGGATCGGCCCGCCCGAGTTGCCCGGCCGCACCAGCCCGCGCAGGGGGGTGAGCAGGCGCTCGACGGGGCCGTCGCCGTAGGCGTCGTCGGTGATCACGTTCTGGGTGTGCCCGATCCTGCCTGCGTCGAGGGTCAGCGGGCCGTCCTCGGGGTAACCGGCGATCACGCCGGGGGTGCCCGACGGCGGGTCGGTACGGATTTCGAGGGGGCGCAGGTCGAGGCCGGGGACGTCCAGCACCGCGAGGTCGTCGTGGCGGTCGAAGGCGACCACGCGGGCCGGCAGCGCGGGCGCCTGGCCCCCCACCTCCACCGCCGTGTCGTCCTCGCCGGCGACCACGTGCGCGTTGGTCACCACCATGTCACTCCCCGCGGTCCAGCCGGAGCCCTCGATGGCCAGCCCGCAGGCGGTGCCGATCACGCGCACGACGCTGTGGGCGGCGGCTCGCACGGCCCGGTCGCCGATCAGGCGCGGTTCGGGAGCCGCCACGCCGGGCGGGGGGCCGGTGATCGAGGGGATCGGATCCAGGCGCGCGAGCGCCCCCAGGATCGGCCCCGAGGGCGGCAGCAGTTCGTTGAGCTCCCTGAGGATCACCGAGCGCTGGATGTCGGCGCGCAGCTTCGAGTCCCCGGGGGCCTGTGCGGCCACGGCGGCGGCGATCCACACGATCCCGAGGCCGAGGGCGACCCCGAGGGCGGCGCCGAGCACGCCGTCGAGCAGCCCGAGCCCGGGAATCACCAGCCCGCGGCGCAGTTTGAAGCCGAAGCCCTCGAAGCCGACCGCCAGCACGGCACCCGCCAGCAGCGCGCCCAGCAGGCCGAACGCCGGGGCGTACGGAGAGGCCGAGCCCTGGGGCAGCAGCAGCGGCCCGACGCGGGTCCCGATGAAGGCGCCGAGCAGGAAGCCCGCGAATGACAGCACCCCGACGATGAAGCCCTGGCGGAAGCCGAGGATGGCGAGGATGCCGGCGAACGCGACAATAAACCAGTCCAGCGATGTCACGACGAGTGTTCTACCGGCTCCATGCCCGACGCCCGTAGGGCTCGCTTGCGGCGGGTCCGGTGGCTGCTGGCGCTCGCCGTGTTCGCCTTCGTGCTCGGGGCCTACGTGGCCGCCGACTCGGGCGGCATCGGACAGCGGGCGCTCGCCCGCAGCTTCGCGCAGGAGTGGGCCGCCCGCGACTACGCGGCGATGTACGGACAGCTCGATCCGGGAACCCTGCGAGGCGCCTCGCTCGCACACGTCGAGAACGTGCTGCGCGCAGCGGGTGCGACCGCGACGCTGAGCTCGGCCCGGCCCGCGGGGCATCCGCGGGAGCTCGCGGCAGGCGTGTACGAGGTGCCGGTGCGCGTCCGCACGCGCTTGTTCGGCACGCTCGTGCTGCCCTACCGGCTGCGGATCACCAGCCACGAAGGGACCGCGAGGGTGGCCTGGGCGCGGGCGCTCGCGTTCCCCGGGCTGCGCGCGGGCGAGCAGCTCACCCGCACCACCAACCTGCCGCGGCGGGCCACCCTGCTGGCGAGCGACGGCAGCGTGCTCGCCGAATCGCCGCAGGGTGCGGGCGGCGGGGAAGCCGGCGCGCGCGTCTCGCCGCTGGGCGCGGCCGCGGCGGCGGTGCTGGGGACGGTGGGCGCGCTGCCCGCCGACCGCCGCGCCGAACTGGAAGCGATGGGCGTCCCGGCGCAGGGACCGGTCGGCCTGAGCGGCCTCGAGCGCGCGCTCGACGACCGCCTGCGGGGGACGCCCGGGGGCGAGCTGCTGGCCGGAGACCGCGTGCTGGCCTCGGCCGAGCCGCGTCCCGCGCCGCCGCTTCGCACGAGCGTCTCCCCCGTGCTGCAGCAGGCGACCGTGGCGGCACTCGGCGCCCAGTACGGCGGGATCGTGGCGATGCGCCCCTCGGGGCAGATCCTCGCCGTCGCGGGCATCGGCCTCGAAGGCCTGCAGCCGCCCGGCTCCACCTTCAAGATGGTGACCGTCTCGGGGGTGCTGGCGGCGCACATCGCGAGCCCCCACACCGTCTTCCCCTATGCGACCCACGCGACGCTGGACGGCGTGAAGCTGAGCAACGCCAACGGCGAGGAATGCGGCGGCACACTCGCAACCGCCTTCGCGGTCTCATGCAACTCGGTGTTCTCGCCGCTGGGCGTCAAGCTTGGTGCCGCCCGCCTGGTGTCGAGCGCGGAGCGCCTCGGGTTCAACACCCCCACGGGGATCCCGGGGGTGCCCGAGAGCACGCTTCCGAGCGCCGGCGAGATCCACGGGGAACTCGAGGTCGGCTCGACCGCCATCGGCCAGGGCAGCGTGCTCGCGACGCCCCTGCAGATGGCCACGGTCGCCGCCACGATCGCCGACGAGGGGCAGCGCCCCCAGCCGACGTTCCTGCCCGAGGCCGCGCCGCCGGCGCGCACGAGGGCGATGCCCGCGTCGGTGGCCAGGACCGTGCGCCGGCTGATGATCGGCGTGGTGCGCGGCGGCACCGGCACCGCCGCCGCAATCC
Organism: Solirubrobacteraceae bacterium; assembly: GCA_035515315.1. Taxonomy (GTDB): domain Bacteria; phylum Actinomycetota; class Thermoleophilia; order Solirubrobacterales; family Solirubrobacteraceae; genus Palsa-744. The sequence goes on along the minus strand of DATJBO010000116.1, from coordinate 15,879 downwards.
CGGGCGTCACGGTGGCGGGCAAGACCGGCACGGCAGAACTGAAGAGCGCGTGTCAGGGCGACCAGGGCGCCAACCAGGAATCCCCGGCGGGCGGCGAAACACAGGAAACGTGTGCGAGCGGGGAAGCCCAGGCCGCCAACACCGACGCGTGGTTCGCGGCCTTCGCACCGGCGCTGCGCCCGCGCGTGGTCGTGTGCGTGCTGCTCGTCAAAGACGGCGCCGGCGGCGACACCGCCGCGCCCGTCGCCCGCGAGGTCCTGGAAGCCGACCTGCGGCGCTGAGGCTAGACGTCGAGCTCGGCGCTGGCCGAGCGGCGTGGGTTCAGCGGGTTGAGGATCTTGATCTCCAGCGGGCGGTTGTCGAGGGAGATCGTGGCGATCTTGAACAGCAGCAGCTGTCCCTGGCTGCCGAATACGCGGGAGGGCGTGCCGGGGGTCGGGAGCATGCCTTTGGAGGGGACGATCCCCCTGCGGTAGGCGAACAGGTTCGTCGGCCCGAGCGGGATCGGGCGGTAGACGTTGCCCTGCGTGTCGCTCAGCGTGATCGCACCGGTCGCGCGCAGCCCGCGGGTGGTTTCGTTGTAGACCTGCACGAACACCCCGAACCACTCCTGTCCCGGCAGCAGCCGGCCCAGCGAGGGCGGCACCCCCTGCAGGTAGGTCGAGTCCGCGCTGTTCCAGGGGTTCAGCTGACGGGAGATCTGGACCTCGTAGATCAGCGGCCCCACGTCGAGGTAGGGAGCATTGGCCCCGGACTCGCCCGCGTAGGTCCCCGTCGAGACGCGCGAGTGGGAGCTTCCGCACGCGGCGAGCGTCAGCACGGCCAGCAGGCCGAGCGCCGCGAGAGCTGCTCTGCGGGAGCGGTGTCTCATGCGAGGCGGCAGTCTAGCCCCCGGCAACCGTCACCCGCGGCCCGCGCCCGACGCCTTCCTCGAGGATGCCGCGCAGGCGCTGCAGCGCGCGGGCGTTCTTGCGCTTGATCCACGACCGCGCGCCGAAGCTCTCGCTGAACCGGTCCCACGCGGTGGCCGGTTCGGTGCGGAACGTGAAGGTGACGCGGGTGCCGCCGGCGGCCTCCGCCAGCTCGTAGATGCCGAGCGTGCGGATGCGGTTGTTCTTGCCGGTGCGCCCCAGCTCGACGATCCGGTGGGGGCGGTCCACCTCCACGAAGGTCACGTCGGCCCAGCTGAAACGGTTGCCGGGCGCCTTCACGTGGAATCGCGCGCCCGCTCCGCGACCGGCGGAGTCCATCCTCGTGAGGTGCCAGTCGACCAGGAAGTGGTCGGTGAACTCCGAGTGGTTGGCGATGTCCTGCAGGTAGTCGAAGACCTGCTCGCGAGGCGCGGAGACGACGATCGAGACGCTCACCGGGTCCAAGGCGGCCCCACTGTATCCGCCCGCCCTGGCCCGGCGGGTCGCCACCGGCGCACGGGTCGCCACCGGCGGCGGGTCGCCACCGGCGCACGGGTCGCCCGCCGTTAGGCGGCGCGGGCGAGCAGGCGCACCGTCTGCCCGTGCTCGCAGTGGCGAACGGCGGTGCTCACCTGCGGCTGCTCCCGGCGGCGCGAGCTGCACAGCTCGCAGACAGTGTGCGGGCGGCGGCCGCCGTACACGTGCATGTGCTCGCCGACGAGCGGGGTGCGCCCGCAGTCGGCACAGCTGGTGCGGTCGGCCTGGAGCGCGCCGATGCCCCGGCGCAGCAGCACCAGCTCGAGTTTTTCCGTGTCGGCGGACGCGCTTGCCATCGTCATCAGGCATTCGCCCCCGCCCCGTTCGATCCTCCGCCCCACGTCGGCGCCCTGCAATTGCGTTTGCAGGATCACCCGCGGGGGTAGCCATCCGGACTACGGCTATGGACTAACCGGGGAGGACGGCTAGGCGTTGTAGTTTCCGTGGTTTTACGGGACTACGTCTACGATTCGAGGAACGGAATCTTGTTATGATCCGCACCACTTTCCTCCGGCGAAGGAGCGCCCGACAAGCCAGCGCCAACAGAGTGGGAGGAGCAGCAAAAATGGAGTCACTTGTTTCCGGCACCTTTATGGGTTCTGGCTCCTTCCGTTGTACGAGCTGCGGCTACATCGTCACGCTCGACGGCTCCGAGCGGTTGCCGGAGTGCCCGTCGTGCAGCGCAGATGCCTTCGTGAGGGCATCGATGTTCAGCACCGAGCGGATCCCGCCCGCGCCCGAGACCGCCTCTTCGGGCGCCACCTCGTTGGCGGCGCCCTCCCCCGAGCGCGAGGCGAGGCTGGGGGAGGCCCGCGAACTGCTCGACCAGCCGGGCGACTACGTCGTCTACGACGACTCCGGCCAACTGCGGGTCGTCCCGCTCTCGCGTGAGTGGACGCGGATCGGGCGCAGCCTCGCGGCGGACGTCCGCTTCGACGATCCCACGGTCTCGCGGAGGCACGCACTGATCGTGCGCCAGCCCGACGGGGTGCGTCTGCTAGACGACCGCAGCCTCAACGGCGTGTTCGTCAACGGCACGAGGGTCGACGGGCGCACGCTCAGCGACGGCGACGAGATCGTCGTCGGGCGCTACCACCTGATGTTCATGTCGGTCCCGGCGTTCGAGGGCCAAGCCCGGGCGGGCGGCGCGCAGGACACCCGCCTGCACTCGGTCGGGTAGACCTCGAACCCGAGCCGGTCGGGTTGCGCTGGCCGCCAGGCCAGCCACCGCACGCGCAGCGACGGTCCCCGACCGCGGGGATCAGCCGTGGACCGAGACCAGGTCCGCGAGCTTCGGCCGGCCGGCTCCCTCGCGCTTTGAGTCGTACATCGCGTTGTCGGCCAGGGCCACCATCGCGTCGGCGACGAGGCCTTCTCCGCTGGACCAGGCCACCCCGATGCTGACCTGCGGGTCGACGCTGTGAGCGGCCACGCAAACCGCCTCGCGCTGTGCCCGGGCCATCCGCTCGGCGAGCTTCATCGCCTGCTCCGGGCCACCTATGTCCGGGCACACGACCAGGAACTCGTCGCCGCCGATCCGGCCGACCATGTCCCCGTCGCGTAAGACCCCCTGCAACCGCTGGGCGACGATGCTCAACAGCTCATCACCGGCAGCGTGGCCGTAGCGGTCGTTGACGTCCTTGAAGTTGTCCAGGTCGACGAACACCACGGCGCGTTCGGCACGACGATGGCCACTGGCGATATCCGCCTCCAGGGCGCTCACGATGGACGCGCGGTTGTAGCAACCGGTGAGCTCGTCGAACGTCGCCCGCCGCTTGAGCTCCTCGCGCATGAAGGCGCTGTCGGTGATGTCCGACACACATGCGATCGCACCGTCGACGGTGCCGTCCTCTTCGCTGAGGGCTCGCAGGCTGATGGTGCAGAAGCGCGTCTCGCCGTTGGCCGGCAGGCACAGCTCGACCTCGATGTCGGCCTGCAGCCCTGCACCGAGAACCTCATCGAGGGTCATTTCCAGGAGCTGTCGATGAGACTCCACGAGCGTGGCCAACTGGGCCGCAACGGTGTCCTCGCGCTCAACGCCGACGATCTTGTGGAGCCGGTCGTTGGTGTAGACGATGTGCCGATCACGATCGAGCTGGAACAGTCCGACCGGGATCGCCTCGGCAACGCCGTCGAGTAGCTGCTCCCGAGCCCTGAGTTCTTCCTGCGCCGCCATCTCATCTGAGATGTCGACCATCTCACTGACCACGCACTCGTGGTCAGGGTCGTCGAGCAGGTTGTGGTTGGTGGCCTCGAGCCACACCCATGACTCGTCCTTGCGACGGTGGCGCAGCCGCACTCGCCGCGCGGGGCCGGGACAGGCGAGCATCTGGAGCCAGTTGTCTATCGCCAGCGCGTGGTCGTCCGGGTGGATGAACTCGGTCGAGCGATGACCCAGCATCTCCTCGCTGCTCCACCCCAGGATCTTGGTCAGGGCCTCGTCGATATCGATGATGAAGCCGGTCCCGTCCTTGCGGAGGGTGGCGAACCGGGGCATCACGTCGGGGGCTTCCGAACGCGAGGGCATGCCGTCGGGCAGGTCGCCCGGTGCAAACACCTCGACGGTCACGATCACGCCGTGGGTCTCGCGGAGGTCGACTGCGTACACCGTGCCGGTGATGTCGGGCCGGCCAACCGGGTGAACGGGGTACTGCGATGCTCCCTCCGCGAGCATGCGGTCCCATCCCTTCAGCACCTCGTCATCGAGCATGATCAGGTCGAGGCCCGATCGAGCGTTCTGGACGGGATTGCGCTTGAGGGGAACCGAGTCGGGCATCGCGGTCATGAGGCCGTCCGGCGTGTGCGCCGCTACGGGCGCCTCGGGGTAGAGCTCGAGCAGGGACGCGAGCACGGTCTCCAGGAATGCCGCATCCAGGTGCCCGTCCCGCCTGTGATCGGAAAGCTCGCGTGCGAGGTCGACGGTCTCGGCTGGTGCCTTCGCCTGTGGATCTCGAGTTTGGGGTTGCGTCACGGGATCGAGAGGGTCGCTGGGCGGCGGCACGGGGGAAGCCCGCCTTGTGGGGCTTGCCGCCTCGATCACGATCGGCGGACGAGTGTCCGAGCCGAAGCGATCAGGCCACGACTGGACGAGTGAGCACCACCTCTCCGACCCGTGCCGGAGACAGGTTGGCGGTGCCCGGCCACGGCGGCTCCGGGGCGTAGGCCTCCCACGAGTCCCACGGCGGAGTCCCATGCGCGCGGGCTGCCCGTGGGCCGACCCGCCCCCTCGGCCGGGGGGTGCGTAGTATCGGACCGATGACAGTCAAGATCGCGGTCCTGTCCCAGAAGGGCGGCACGGGCAAGACCACCACGGTGCGCACGCTGACCGACGTGCTGAGGCGCTGCGGCGTGAGCACCCTCGCCGTGGACCTGGACCCCCAGGGCAACCTCTCCGAGTACTTCGACCTGCCCCCCGATGTCGAGCCGACGATCGCCGAGGTGCTGATGGGCGGCGCCGGCGCCGCCGAGGCGATCAGCGAGGACATCATCCCGGCCAACCTCAGCCTGGCCGAGGCGGAGCTGGCCCTGGGCGGCAAGATGGGACGCGAGCTGACGCTCCGGAGGGCGCTCGCGAAGGGGTTGGACGAGTACGACGTGATCCTGATCGACTGCCCGCCCTCGCTGGGGCTGCTGACCGTCAACGCCCTGGTGGCGGCGGACCGCGCGCTGATCACGGCCGAGGCCCAGTACTTCGCGCTGCAGGGCGTCGAGCAGGCGATGGAGGTGGTCGAGCTGGCCCGCGAGAACCTCAATCCGGAGCTCGAGCTGCTCGGGATCCTGCTGAACCTCGCAGACATGCGCACGGTCCACTCCCGCGAGGCGCTGGCATCGCTGAAGGATCGCTTTGACGAGAGCGTCTTCGACACCGTGATCCGCGCCTCGATCGCCTACGCCGAGTCGGCCGAGCGGGCGCGCTCGATCCTCGACCACCGTCCCGACCTCGGCGCCGACTACACCGCGCTGGCGGCCGAACTGCTCGCGCGGCTGCCCGAGCTCGCGGGGGCCCGCGCCCGCGTCGCCGAGCTCGCTCAGAGCTCCCCGACGTAGGCCCCCTGGGGCTCGAACGGGGCGCGCATGAGGCGGGCCCAGCCCTCCACCTCCCCGGCCAGGGCGCTCGCCACGGCGCCCGTCTGCTCGTAGAAGCACCACACCAGCACCGTCGGGCCGGCGCCGGAGATGGTGGCGCCGAGCGCACCGAGCGCGCGAGCGCGGCCGGCGAGCTCGAACGAGCGCGGGAACAGGTGCGAGCGGCGCTGCTGGTGGAGCTGGTCCTGCAGGCCCCGTGAAAGCAGGTCCCAGTCGCCGCGGGCGAGGCCGAAGGTGAGCATGGCGGCGTGGGCGACGTTGAACACCGCCTGCCCGATCGGGACCTCCGCCGGCAACGCCTCGCGGGCCGCCTCCGTCCGTACCTCCTCGTCGGGCACCACGGCGAGGGCCTCGAGCCCGCTCGGGGGATCGAGCCTCGCGACCTGATTGTCGGCGACGATCACGAAGCCCCCGTGGAGGGCGGCGGCGACGTTGTCGGGGTGACCCTCGATGGCCGTGGCGTGCGCGAGCAGGTCGGCGTCCAGCTCGAACAGGTGGTCGGCGGCCATCAGCCCCGCCACGATCGCCGCCGCGCTGGAGCCGAGGCCGCCGGACAGGGGGATCTCCGAGCGGATCGTGAAGGCGAAGTCGTCGGCCGGGTGCAGGCGCTCGAAGGCCCGGACGACGAGGTTGTCGCGGCCCGTCGGGACGGGCAGCTCGGTCTCGACGGCGAAGCTGCCGGTCTCGTAGACCTCCAGCTCGAGCCTGGGCGTCACCGCCGCCGCCATGCAATCGAAGCCGGGCCCGAGGTTCGCCGAGGAGGCGGGGACCCGGACGATCCTCCTACGGATCACCCAACACCGCTTCCTCGATCGCCGCGGGGTCGGCGGCGCACTGGATCACGGCCCCGTCGTGGTGGGCGATCGCGGTCTCGGGGTCCTTCAGGCCGCGGCCCGTGAGCACGCACACGATCTGCTCCGCCCCGTCGGCGCCGTACTTGAGCAGTCCCGCCACCGACGCCGCCGAGGCGGGCTCGCAGAACATCCCTTCCCGGGCCGCCAGCAGCCGGTAGGCGCTCAGGATCTCCTCGTCGCTGACGGTCTTGATCCAGCCGCGCGACTGGGTCGCAGCGGCGATCGCATCCTCCCAGCGCACCGGGTTGCCGATCCTGATCGCGCTGGCAACGGTTTCCGGGTGCTCGATGACGTGTCCCTCGACGATCGGGGCGGCGCCCTCGGCCTGCAGCCCAAGGAGTCTCGGCGCGGCGCCCATCTCGGTGAAGCCGCGCCAGTAGGAGGTGATGTTGCCGGCGTTGCCGACCGGGATGCAGAGCGCGTCGAGGTCACCCTCGAGCGCCTCGAGGATCTCGAAGGCGGCCGTCTTCTGCCCTTCGATACGGAACTCGTTGACGGAGTTGACGAGCACGATCTCGTGTGTCGAGGTGAGCTCGCGCACGAGCTCGAGCGCCTGGTCGAAGTTGCCCTGCAGCGAGATCACGCGGGCGCCGTGCATCAGCGTCTGCGCCATCTTGCCCTGCGCGATCCTGCCCTCGGGCACGATCACGGCGCACGTGATCCCCGCGCGTGCGGCATAGGCGGCCGCGCTCGCGGCCGTGTTGCCGGTGGAGGCGCACATGACCGCCTTGGCGCCCTCTCGCACAGCCGCCGAGACCGCGCAGGTCATGCCGCGGTCCTTGAAGGAGCCGGTGGGGTTGGCGCCCTCGAGCTTGAGGCGCACGTTCGCGCCGAGCATCTCCGAGAGCACCGGCGCGCGCAGCAGCGGCGTAGAACCCTCCTGCAGGCTGACGAGCGGGTCGCCGGGCTCGAACGGCAGCCGCTCGCGAAAGCGTTCAATCAGCGGCACATGCGTGCCGGCGTGCGGAAGGCCCTCTACGGTCGGCAGCTCGCTCACAGAAACTCCTCTTCGATGACACGGATTGCGCGCGGCGGCGAGCGCACGAAGTCGAATTGAGCGACCTCGGCGACGGCCGTGCGCATGCGCGACTCGAGCACCTGATGCGTAACCATCACGAGCCGCGCGCTCTCGCCCATGCCGCGCTGGACGAACGACTTTATCGACACGTCGTGCTCGCCAAGGACCTTCGCGACGCAGGCGAGCACCCCCGGTCGGTCGGCCACGTCGAGATGGAGATAGAAGGCGTTCTCGACGTCCTCGATCAGCTCGAGCGGTAGCGGCGGTGCCGGCGGCCTTGCGCCGCCGGTCATCACGCTGACGACGTCGCCGAGCACGGCGCTCGCGGTCTGACGGCCGCCCGCGCCCGGCCCGGACAGGGTCAGCTCGGTGATCGCCTCGGACTCGACCGTGACTGCGTTGAACGGGCCCGAGATCGTGGCAAGCGGGTGCCCGCCGTAGAGGAAGGTCGGATGCACGCGCACCGACAGGCCGCCCTGGCGGCGCTCGGCGGTGCCGATCAACCTCAGCCCCAGGCCCAGCTCGCGCGCGTACTCGAGGTCGTCGGCGTGTAGGTGCTCGATGCCCTCGTAGGGCACGTCGTCGAGGTGCACCGGCGACCCGAACGCAAGACGCGCCAGGATCGCCATCTTCGCGGCGGCGTCGCGGCCCGAGACATCGTCGCTCGGGTCGGCCTCGGCGTAGCCGACCCGCTGCGCCTCGGCGAGCGCCTCATCGTAGGTCGAGCCGTGCGCCATCCGGGTGAGGATGAAGTTGGTGGTGCCGTTGACGATCCCGTGGATCCGCTCGATCGGCGTCGCCGACAGTGACTCCTCGAGCACCCTCACCACGGGCACGGCGCCCGCGACCGCGGCCTCGAAGCGCAGCCTGACCTCGTGAGCGCGTGCGGTCTCGAACAGCTCCTCACCGTGCTGGGAGAGGAGCTGCTTGTTGGCGGTCACGACGTCCTTTCCCGCGCGCATCGCGCGGAGCAGATATTCGCGCGCCGGTTCGAGCCCTCCGATCAGCTCGACGAGCAGATCGGCACCGGCCAGCACCTCCTCGAATCGCCCTCTGCTGCGCGTCAACACGCCGCTGATGACGGGCCTGCGCCCGTTGAAGCGCTCGATCTCCTCGGCACGCTCGTCGAGCAGCTCGTCGAACGCGCTGCCCACCGTGCCGTGACCGAGCAGCCCGATCGGGAAGGGGCTAGCGGACATCGCGGCCGAGCAGGTCCTCGAAGCGCTCGCGCCGCACGACCACGCGCGCGTCACCGTCGCGGCAGAACAGGACCGGCGGACGGGGCACGCCGTTGTAGTTGTTGGCCATCGCATGGCCGTAGGCCCCGGTCGCCGGGGTCACCACCACGTCGCCCGGGCGGGGGTCGGCGAGCGTCGCCTCGCGCACGATCACGTCTCCGGACTCGCAGTGCTTGCCGGCCAGCACGCAGGCCACCGAGCCGTGGGGGCGATCGGCGATGTGGGCTTCGTAGCGCGCGCCGTACAGCATCGGGCGCAGGTTGTCGGACATCCCGCCGTCCACCGCCACCCAACGGGACAAGTTCTGCTTGACGCTCTCGACGGTGTACAGCGTGACGGCGGAGTTCGCGCACAGGGCGCGTCCGGGCTCGATCATCAGCGGCGCGTCGCCGCCCCGCTCGGCGCGGGCCGCGGAGACGATCGCCTCGACGTACTCCTCGATCGAGGGCGGGGGCTGCTGGTCCTCGGTGTAGCGGACACCGAGACCTCCCCCCAGGTCCCACACGGGGTGCTCGCCGAGGCTCGCCAGCGCGGCGGCGGCGCGGGCGAACGGCGTCAGCTCGAGCAGCTGCGAGCCGATGTGGGCGTGCACGCCCAGCAGCCTCAGCCCGTCGGCCGCGGCCGCCTGCTCGAGCGCACTCGGAGCCTGGTCCATCGAGAAGCCGAACTTCGAGTTCGCCTGGCCGGTGGAGATCTTGTGGTGGGTGTCTCCGGCCACGTCGGGGGTGACCCGCACGAGCACGGGCTGCTCCGCGGGGGCTTGCTCGCGGGCCGGTTCCTCGAGGGCGCCGGCGGCGATCAGCTCCCGCAGCCGCTGCAGCTCGTCGAGGTTGTCGATCACGATCGCCCCGACGCGGTGGCGCAGCGCCGCCCTCAGCTCCGCGTGGGACTTGGCGTTGCCGTGCACCAGCAGCCGCTCGGCGGGAAAGCCCGCGCTCAATGCCAGGTGCATCTCCCCGCCCGAGGCCACGTCGCACCACAGGCCCTCGCTGCAGAACAGCTCGAGCACGGCGCTGCAGGGGAAGGCCTTGGAGGCGAACACGACCTCGAGCTGGTCGTTGCCCGCCTCCCGGCCGGCCGCCAGGAAGGCCCGCGCCCGCGCCCGCAGGTCCTCCTCGGCGACCACGTAGGCGGGCGTGCCGAACTCGCGGGCAAGCTCGATCAGGTCGCAGCCGCCGACCTCCATGGAGCCGCGCTCGTTGACGCGGCTGCCCAGCGGGAAGACCTCGGACAGGGTGGTGCTGCTTGCCATCGGGGGGTGATTATCGCTTTAGCCGAGCCGTAAGCACGTCTGCCAGAATGACCTCGATGGCTTCCCAACGCTCCAACTTCGGTCGCGACACCGGGCTTCAGGCCCGGATGCTGCTGACGATGTTCCTGCTCGGGCTCGTGTACGTCGTGTTCATCGGCGTGCTGTTCGCGGCCGGCGCGGGGGCGGGCGTGATCGTGGTCGTGGCCGTCGGGCTGCTGCTGCTGCAGCTGTTCACGTCCGACAAGATCGCGATGGCCACGTTGGGGGTCAAGGAGGTGTCCCCCGCCGAGGAGCCGGAGCTGCACGGCATCGTCGAGCGGCTGTGCGTGCAGGCCGACCTGCCCAAGCCGCGGGTGTGCGTGATGGAGACCTCGATGCCCAACGCCTTCGCGATGGGCAAATCGCGCAAGAACACGACCGTGTGCGCCACCCGGGGGATCCTCGACGCGCTCAACCCGGCAGAGCTCGAAGGCGTGATGGCGCACGAGCTCACGCACGTGATCAACCGCGACGTGATGGTGATGACGCTGGCCAGCTTCTTCGCGACGCTGGCCTCGATGATCGCCCAGTTCGCGTTCTTCTTCGGCGGCGGCTACGGTCGCAGCAACCAGGAGGAGGAGGACATCATGATCGTCGTGCTGGTGTCGGTGGCGGTGTACGCGATCTCGTTCCTGCTGTTGCGGGCACTGTCCCGCTATCGGGAGTTCGCCGCCGACCGCGGGTCGGCGATCCTCACGGGCCGTCCCAGCGCGCTGGCCTCCGCGCTGATCAAGATCAGCGGCACGATCGAGCAGGTCCCGAGCGAGGATCTGCGCCGGGCCGAAGGGATGAGCGCGTTCTTCATCATCCCCGCGCGCAAGAAGCGCTCGCTGATGAACCTGTTCGCCGACCACCCGCCGCTGGAGCAGCGCCTGGCGGCGCTGGAGCGGCTGGAGTCTCAGCTGCAGGGCGCCGTCTAGGGCAGTGGGCCTGCGCGACATCCTCACCGGCCGCCACCAGGTCAAGGGGCCGGCCCCGGATCGGCTGTTCGCGATCGCCACCGCCTACATCACGCTCGAGAGCGAGCACCAGATCGTCCCCGCGGGCAAGGCCGCGATCGTCTTCCAGGCCCTCTCGACGAGCGACTTCGAAAACACGATCCACGAAATGGAAGAAGTCGTGAAGGCCACCGGCGGCGAGAGCGCGACCACGGTGTCCACGCAGGAGGACAGCTACGGCTACCGCTGGATGCTGCTGGCGAACCCGCCCGGCACCCCCAGCGTCGAAGACCTCGCGGTCGGCATCAACGCCGTGGCCGGCTCGATCGAGACCGCGGGCTACGGCGAGCGGCTGCTGTGCGCCGTGTTCGCCTTCGAGGACCGCTCGGGCACGGGCGGACGCCCGGCTGGGGCACCGGTGTACTTCATCTACAACTACAAGCGCGGACACTGGTACCCGTTCGTCCCGCAGGGGTCGGGCGCAGAGCAGCGTTCCACTGAGCGCGAGCTGCAGCTGAAGGCCCAGATGGGCAACGAACTGCCGATCGAGCCCGAAATCGAGCGCTGGTTCCCCCTCTGGGGGATCCCGATCTAGATGTAGAACGGGGGCCCGCGGCGCAGGCGATCGGCCCCGGGGCGCGGTGCCTCAGTCCGGAATCAAGCCCTCGCCGGTGAAGTCGCTGCCGGCCTCCGCGAAGGTCACGTCGGCCGGGGGCAGGATCACGTCGGAGGACTCGATGTCGTCGGCGGCCACGCGCTCGCCGTTGTCACGAACGAACTGCAGCAGCGTGGCAAAGGCGTCACGGAAGCCGTCCTCGGCGCCCGATTCGACGATCCCCACCACCCGCTCCTCGAGCTGGTTGAGCTGGTCGCGCTGACCGTCGTCGAGGCGGTACTGGTCCTCGCCGGAGATGCGGACGATCATGACGCCTGCTCGCCCGATCCGGACTGCTCGCCGCCGCCGGCGGCGATCTGGGGAGCGGGCTGGGTGCCCTGACCGAGTTCGCTCTTGAGCTTCGCCAGGTCTTCGTCGACGGCAGGCTGGCTGGAGAGCTGTTTGAGCTGGCGGTCGATGTCGTCTTCACCGGAGCCGATCTGGGTGATGTCGTCGAAGGTGCCGGCCGCTTCGAGCTCGCCCACGGCGTCGGCGCGGGCGCGCATGTTTTCGGTCTTGTCCACCGCCCGCTGCATGGCCAGGCCGACGTCGGCCATCTGCTCGCCCACGCCCGTGGCGGCCTCGGAGATGCGCACCTGGGCCTCGGCGGCGGAGTACTGCGCCTTGATGACCTCCTTCTTGGTGCGGAAGGCTTCGATCTTGGCGCGCAGTTTCTTCTCGGAGTCGGTCAGCTTTTCCTGCTGCTGCTCGAGTTCGGTGACCTGGGTGTCGAGTCCCTGGAGCTCGGTCTGGGCGACGTTCTTGCGTTCCAGGGCGGCGCGGGCGAGCTCTTCGTTGCCGCCGGCCAGCGCCTGGCGGGCCTGCGTGTCGAGCTTCACGACGCTCTGCTGGAGCGAGCTCTCCTGCATCTGCAGGCGCTTCTTGGCGGTCACCACGTCGGCGATCCCCTTCTTGACGTTCTGCAGCTGTTCGACCTGCTTCTGGTAGCTGTAGTCCAGCGTCTCGGCTGGGTCTTCGGCGCGGTCCAGCAGCTTCGAGACCTTGGCCTTGATCACAGTTGACATGCGCCCGGTCAGCCCGGCCATCTGATCCTCCTATCGGGTGTCAAGAAGGGCGGCCGTTCTCGCTGCCGGCCACTCCGGGGAAAGCGTAGCCGACGGGCGCCGGACTACAGCCCGAGCGGGTGGCGGACGGTGTAGCTGGTGTTGGCGTGGCGCAGGGGCCGCCAGCGGGGGCCCTGCTGGTCTGTGGGGTCATCCGCGGCACTGGTGTCCAGCCGCAGCCCGGCGACGTCCATGTAGGCGTGTTCGGGGTTGGAGAACACCGTCACCCAGCGCCCCTGGCCGGCGGACCCCCACGTCATGAATTCCGAGGAGTCCTCGGGCACGGTGAGCAGGGCGGCGCCGTGCAGCGCGAAGGAGACGGTCCCCGAGCAGTCGTAGCCGGGCGAGACGAACGAGGCGTGGCCTCCCCCGTAGATGTAGGGCAGGCCGATGATCTGGTCGGCGGCCCACACGATCTCCTGGATCGGGAGCGGGGCGGACATCGGGGCGGCGGCGAGCCCTTCGACGTAGCGGGCGCGCGTGCCCGGGACCAGCAGGTCGGGCTTGGCCGGGGCGACTGACCCGACCGGACTACCGCCGGTGCCGGCGACTTCCGCCGTGGTGGTGCTCGGCGCCGCGTAGGGGACGACCTGGCCGGCTGCGTTGCGTTCGTACACCGGGCCGTGGTAGGCGATGTTCGAGGAGCTGGACGTGATCGGGGCGGCCCCCGGGGGCACGACCGGCTTGGCGGGGGCTTTCGTGGCGTGCTTGGGGCGGGCCACGGTTCCGGCGGCGGCGCCGCCGGTGTTCGAGGCCCACGCGTTGCCTGCACCACCGGTGAGTAGCGCCATAACGAAAACCACCGCGCTGCTTGTGCGAGACCGCAAGACAACACCTCTTTCGTCGGCCTCCGGGGTTAGCTGACGGGCTAGCGCTGAAAGAGCCTGCGCCCCTCACGGTCTCACCGTGAGGTTCGCCCCAACAACCTGGGTCCCCCGGTCCGTGACACCTGGCCACGGATTCGGCGTATGGCGCGGCAGGCTAGCAAACTGCAATGACGGTTGCAGGGCTTCCCGTTGCACGCCGTCCCCCAAGCGGCGTTTCGCGCCCGCGCGTGGCGGTAGGGTCCGCAACCAGTGTCACGGCTGCTCCGCGCACGGTCCGGCCCACTCCGGCTCGTCCCGGTGGCGACGGCGACCGCCTTGGCGCTGGCCGCCTGCGGGAAGAGCGCGGGCCCGACCAAATCGCTGGCGCCGGTCGCCGAACAGGGGGCCGTGAGCGTGGTGACCGGCAACACGAGCCGGATCGGGGGCGCCGACCCGGCATCCGACGCGGCCGCGGTGGCCCGGGCGGTGTACCCGGGACTGACCCAGACGAGCCGCCCCGAAGCCGTCGTGCTGGTCGACGAGGGCAACTTCCAGACGGCGCTGGCGGCGTCGGTGCTGGCGAGCATCCCCCTCAACGCCCCGCTGCTGTTCAGCAGCGGCGGCTCATTGCCGGGGGTGAGCTCGGAAGCGATCGAGAGCCTGCACCCGCTCGGGGTGGGCTCGCTGGGCGGCGCCCAGCTGCTGAGGGTGGGCAGCTCCGCGTCGGCTCCGGGGAGCCTGCGCACGCTCACGCTTCCCCCACGCGCCCCTGCCACGGCGGCGGCCGCGGTCGAGCAACTGCTGGTGCGCGCCACCGGCACCCAACCGCACCAGGTGATCGTGGTCCCGACCGGGGCCCCCCGGGCGCTGCTGATGCCCGTCGCCGGCCTCGCGGCCCAGAGCGGGGCCCCGATCCTGTTCGCCACCGCGGCCGGGGTGCCGCGGGCCACGGCCGGGGTGCTCGAACACCTCGGCAATCCGGCGATCTACGTGATCGGCGCCGGTCAGCTGCACCACCCCACGATGCAGGAATTACGCCACTTCGGGCACGTGACGGCGATCAACGGCACCACCCAGCTCGGTGGCGAAGTCCGCACTCCGACCGGCAACTCGATCGAGATCGCCCGCTTCACCGACGGCAGCTTCGGGTGGGGGATCAAAGAACCGGGCCACGGGCTCGTGTTCGCCAATGCCGTCCGCCCGCTGGACGGACCGGCCGCCGCGCTGCTGTCAGCGAGCAGCCAGTACGGGCCGCTGCTGGTTCTCGAAAGGGCCGACCGGCTCGGGGCGGCGCTCGGCACCTACCTGGCCGACATCCAGCCGGCGTACACCTCGGCGCCCGCCTACCAGCCGGTCCACGGCGTCTACAATCGCGGCTGGTTGATCGGCGAAGAACGCATGATCTCGCCGGTCACGCAGACGGAAATCGACTCGCTGCTGACGATCAGCCCGAGCAAGCAGAGCGGCGAAGAAGCCTCCGGGCAGACCGAACAGACAGCTTCCTCACAGCCAGAATGAGCGAGGCCGAGGACCCCAGGCGCCTGCAGCGCAAGCAGAGCTCCGGCGAGGTGAGCGTCGAGGACGTGCGCCAGCTGATGGGCGCCTCCACGCCGCATTTCGCGCTGCAGCTGCGCAACCGCATCGCGGCCCTGATCCGGGACCTCCCGCCCGGCCACCCCGCCCGCGTCGAAGGCGAGCGTGAGATCGCCCGCCTGGAGCGACTCGGGTTCAGCGGCGAGAACCGCGGCGAGGGATTCGTGGAGGGAGAGCGGCCGCTGCCCTCGCTCGAGCTCGAGCCCGAGAACCAGCCCGGCTAGCTGGCGCGGACGGTTCAGCCCGCGAAGCGCCGCTCGCGGCGGGCATCGAGGTAGCGCAGGCGGAGCAGTTTGTAGAGCACGCTGAAGATCGCGATGTCCAGCGCCAGCAGCGGGATGTTCACCCAGCGGGGCACGGAGGCGAAGGCGCCTGTTACGAGCAGCGCCGCCGAGTGCAGCACCACGACGGGAACCACGGCCAGGAGCACCGTGTGCGAGCGAAAGCCGGCGAGGTGCTCGCGCAGCGTCACCTCGAACGTCCCGATCGCGACCGCGGCGATGCTCGCGAGCAGCAGCGCGGTGTTCGGCTGCGCCTGGACGAACACGGCCACGACCACGCCGACCGCCCCCACCAGGATCAGCAGCTCCGACAGGGGCAGCGGATGCCAGGGCGCATGCGGGCGGCCCTCGGCGCCGTCGCCGCGGCGGGCCCCCCGCGCGGGCCGCGCGCGCCGGGGCGAGGAGGACGACCGCCTGGTGACGGGCCGCTCGGGTGCGGCGACGCTCGCGGAGGAGGCGGGCTCGGCGGGCTCGCCCGGGCGCTCCTGGGGCGCCCGCTTGGGAGGCGACTTGCGAGACCGCCGCCTGGAGCTCTTGCGCTTGGCCACGGCGCTCGCTCTAGGGAGCGTGCGAGGGTCCGCTGCGCAGCATTGGCATCGATGCTAGC
>DATJBO010000115.1:0-2126 GCA_035515315.1 Solirubrobacteraceae bacterium | reverse complement strand
CCGAGGCTGCGCTCCTGCAGACGGTCAGCTACTCGTCGCTAAAGGAGCTCGAGCGTTGCGGGTATCGCTACTACCTCGAACGGGTCCTCGGGATGGAGGAGCGGCGAACCGACCGCGGCTCACGCGGCGAGGGCCGGCGCGGGGGCCTCGATGCGCTCTCGCGCGGCTCGCTGATCCACAGGGTGCTGGAGCTGCACGACTTCTCCGGCGGGCAGGGCCCGACGGTGCAGGCGGTGGAGCAGGCCGCCCGCGGGCTCGGGCTGCACCCGGGCGCCGGCGAGGTCGGGGAGGTCGCCGGGCTGCTCGCGGCCGCGCTGCGCGAGGCACCCGCACGGCGGATCGCGGCCGCGGCGGAGGTGTGGCGGGAGCATCCCTTCTCGTATCCCGCCGGGGGCGAGCTGCCGCTGCTGACCGGCGTGATCGATGTGCTGGCGCGAGAGCACGACGGCGGTTGGGTCGTGGTCGACTACAAGAGCGACCCGGTCGGCGAGGAGGACGACCTCGAGGCGCTGGTCGCCCGCGACTACGCGCTGCAGCGCGAGCTCTACGCGCTCGCCGTGCTGCGGGCCGGCGGCCAGAGCGTGGAGGTCCAGCACTGGTTCCTGGCGCGCCCGCATGAGTGGGCCGCGGCGCACTTCGAAGCGAGCGAACGCGAGTCGCTGCAGGCCTCGCTGCAGGAGCGGCTCAGGGTCGCCCTGGCGGCCGGCTTCACGGTCAGCCCGCGGCCCCACCGGGGGCTGTGCGCGACGTGTCCCGGACGCGCGCGCCTGTGCTCGTGGCCGGACAGCGCGACGATGTCCGAGCAGGCCGGGGCGGCGGCCGGCGGGGGCTGACCTGTAGGGCTGGGCGGATGGCTCGATACGGGCGCTGCCAATTGGTTTAATCGAGCTGATTTTCCCTGCGAGAAAGGGTTTTCCCGGCCTGTTTCGCTGCTACCCTTCGGGCTCCGCCTCAGGTGCCCGACTGCCTCTGCCACGGTGCACGGTCGTCTTGCAAGGACGCCCCTCAGCGCCAGCCCGGGATGCACGGCCCCAAGGGAGCACTGACATGAACTCGCAAAACAAGCACCCGCCCCGGGAAGCCGGACTCTACGACCCTCGTTTCGAGCACGACGCGTGCGGGGTGGGGATGGTCGCGCGGCTGGACAACCACCCCACGCACGAGGTGGTCACCCGCTCGATCACCGCGCTCGAGAACCTCGAGCACCGCGGTGCCACGGGCGCCGACCAGTGCACGGGCGACGGTGCGGGGATCCTCATGCAGCTGCCCGACGAGCTGTTCCGGGCGGTGGCCCCCTTCGAGCTGCCCGCGGCGGGCGCCTATGGCGTGCTGATGTGCTTCCTGCCGACCGACGACGCCCCGCGGGTACGGCTGGAGAAGCTCCTCGAGGATGCCGTCGCGCAGGCCGGCCAGCGTCTGCTGGGGTGGCGCGACGTCCCCGTCTCGCCGCAGGAGACCGGACGTGTGGCGGGTGACTGCCGGCCGGTCATCCGCCAGCTGTTCGTCGCTGCCAGCGGGCCCAGCGAGAGCGACCGGGATGCCTTCGAGCGCAAGCTGTACGTGATCCGCCGGATCGCCGAGCTGACCGCGCCCGAGCCCGGCCTGTACGTGGCCTCCAGCTCGTCCCGCACGATCAACTACAAGGGCATGCTGATCAGCTACCAGCTGGCGCCCTTCTACGCGGACCTGCGCGACGAGCGCACGAAGAGCGCGATGGCGCTGGTGCACTCGCGCTTCTCGACCAACACCTTCCCGAGCTGGGAGCTCGCCCACCCCTACCGGGTGATCTGCCACAACGGCGAGATCAACACCCTGATGGGGAACATCAACTGGATGCGCGCCCGCGAGAGCGAGCTGCACTCGGAGCTGTTCGGCGAGGACCTGGAGCGGATCCTGCCGGTCGTCAGACCCGGCAACTCGGATTCCGCGACGTTCGACAACGTGCTCGAGCTGCTGATGCTGGCGGGACGCTCGCTGCCCCACGCGGCGATGATGATGATCCCCGAGGCCTACCGCGACCGCGAGGACCTGCCGGACTACCTGAAGGGCTTCTACGCCTACCACGCGTGCCTCATGGAGCCGTGGGACGGCCCCGCCTCGGTGGCGTTCACCGACGGGCGCGTGGT
>DATJBO010000114.1:0-29069 GCA_035515315.1 Solirubrobacteraceae bacterium | reverse complement strand
CACCCTGTGACAGCCTGCTCCGCAGGACCTTCTTGTCGAACTTGCCGACGCTCGTCTTGGGGATCTCCTCCAGGAACGCGAACTCGTCCGGCAGCCACCATTTCGCGACCCTGCCCTGCAGGTGCTCGAGCAGCTCGTCGGCGCCCGCCTCAGACCCCTCCCGTAGCACCACGCAGCACAGCGGGCGCTCGGCCCAGCGCTCGTCGGGCTTGGCGATCACCGCCGCCTCGATCACGTCGGGATGGGACATGACCTCGTTCTCGAGCTCCACCGAGGAGATCCACTCGCCGCCGGACTTGATCACGTCCTTGGAGCGGTCGGTGATCTGCACCGATGCGCTCTCGTCCACCGCGGCGATGTCGCCGGTGCGAAGCCAGCCGCGGTCGAATTTGTCCGGCGTGGCCCCTTCGCGGAAGTAGCCAGCCGCCACCCACGGCCCGCTCACCTGGATCTCGCCGGTCGAGCGCCCGTCCCAGGGGACCTCGCTTCCGTCGTCGTCGATCAGGCGCAGCTCCACCCACGGCAGCGGGACGCCCTGGCGGGCGCGGTTGTCCCAGTAGACGTCGTCGTGCTCGCCCTCGCGCGGGCGCGAGTAGGTCGCCACGGGGCTCGTCTCCGTCATCCCCCAGGCCTGGAAGATGCGCACGCCGTGGCGCTCCTCGAAGTCCTTCATCAGCGACCTCGGGACCGCCGAGCCGCCGCACGCGGCGTTGTCGAGCGAGCTGAGGTCGAGCTCCGGGTGCTCGTCGGCGTAGCGCAGCAGGTCCGCGAAGATCGTGGGCACGCAGCCCATCAGGGTCGGGTGCTCTGAGCTGATCAGCGCGGCCAGCGACTCGGCGTCCAGGAAGCGGTCCGGCAGGATCAGGTCCGAGCCCGCCAGCGCGGCGCCGTAGGGCAGCCCCCAGGCGTTGGCGTGGAACATCGGCACGACCGCCAGCACGCGGTCTTCGCGCGCCAGCCCGGTCCCGTCGCGCATCAGCGTGGCCGTCGAGTGCAGGCTGATCGAGCGGTGCGAGTACAGCACCCCCTTGGGGTTGCCGGTGGTGCCGCTCGTGTAGCACAGGGCGGCGGCCTGGCGCTCGTCGAGCTCGGGGTACTCGAAGGGACCGGGGCCGGCCTCGTTGAGCAGCTCCTCGTAGCGCAGCGCGCCCGGCAGCCCGGGGGCCTCGCCGTCCCCGATGACCACGTAGTGCTCCACGCACCCGAGCTCCGGGGCGAGCCCTTCCATCAGCGGCACGAGCGCCTCGTCGACGAAGATCACGCGGTCCTCCGCGTGGTTGATGATGTACACGAGCTGCTCGGAGAACAGCCGCACGTTGAGCGTGTGCAGCACCGCCCCCGTGCACGGGACCGCCATGTACAGCTCGAAGTGGCGCTGGTTGTTCCACGCGAAGGTGCCGACGCGGTCGCCCTGCTCGACGCCGAGGCGCCCGAGTGCCCGAGCGACCCGGTCCACGCGGTCGGCGAGCTCGGCGTGGCTGATCCGCTCGACGGTCTTCTCGGGAGTCACGCCGACCACCTCGGCACCCGCGTTGCACGAGCGCATCCGCCAGCGGATGTGGTTCAGCGTCAGCTGAAAGTCGTCCTGCATCATTCCCGGCACCGTCTCTCTCACGCCCCTCGCGCTCCCTCCCTGTAGGCAACCTTGGCGAAACGATCGTAGATCGCGGCGGTGCGGTGCGCGATCTCCTCCCAGTCGAAGCGCAGCACGTGCTCGGAGGCCTCCGCGACCAGCCTGTCGCGCAGCTCATCGTCGACGAGCAGCCGTTCGATCATCACGCCGAGGTGCTCGGCGTCCCCCCCGTGGAAGCGCAGCCCCACCCGCTCCCCGCGCGGCACCACCTCGCGCAGGCCGCCCGTGTCGGCCACGATGCACGGGCACCCGGAGGCCATCGCCTCGAGTGCCACCAGCCCGAATGGCTCGTAGATCGAGGGGACCACACACAGGTCGCATATCCGGTACAGCGAGTGCAGCACGTCGTCGCCGATCCAGCCGAGGAAGGTGCCGTGGTCCAGCAGCCCGAGGCGCTCGGCCTGGGCTCGCAGCTCCCCCTCGTGGGTGCCGCTGCCCGCCACCAGGAAGCGAACATCCCCGACATTGTCGATCACACCGGGGAGCGCGTCGAGGGCCAGCTGGAAGCCCTTCTCGTAGACCAGCCTCCCCACCAGCAGCACCAGGCGCTCATGCGGCGCGGCGAAGCTCGCCCGCAGGGCCGCGAGGTCTCCGGTGGGGCGCAGTTCGGCGGGGTCCACGCCGTTGGGGATCACCGACACGCGCCGCTCATCGATCCCGAAGATGTCGGCCACGTGGCCCCGCATGTAGTAGGAGCACACGATCACCGCGTCGGCCCGCTGTGCCATCCACCGCTCGACGGCGTGGATGTGGGACTGCGGGTGGTCGTGCACCCAGCCCTGGTGGCGGCCGTGCTCGGTCGCGTGGATCGTGGTCACGTAGGGGACCTCGAGCCTGTCCGCGAGCGCCGCCGCGGCCCTCGCCACCAGCCAGTCGTGGCCGTGGATCAGCTCGTAGGAGTGCTCCTGGGCGAGCGCCTCCCCGGCGGCGAGCATGTCCTCGTTCATCCGGTCGACCCAGGCCACGAAGCGGCCCAGGTCGCGCGGCCAGCCGGGCTCCGGGACGCGGTGGACGATCACCGATCCGTCCCCGGCCGGGTAGCTCTCCTCTGCGCATCGGGCCCCCACCCCCCGCGTGAGCACGTCGACGCCCACCCCCTGGCGCACGAGCGCCTCGGCGAGCTTGCGGACGTGGCGGGCGAGGCCGCCCTCGATCACCGGCGGGTACTCCCAGGAGAGGATGAGCACGCGGGGGCTCACCCACGGCACCCTACTGCTCAGATACGCAAAGATGGGTCCATGCCCGAGCAGCAGCCGGTGTTCTTCTTCGCCGCGATGTCGCCGTTCTCGTGGCTCGCCGCCGAGCGCATCGGGGCGGTGCTGCCCGACGCCCACTGGGAGCCCGTGTTCGCCGGTGGCCTGTTCAAGGCGGCGGGGCGCAAATCGTGGGGCCTCGACGAGCGCCGCGAGGAGCAGATCCGCGAGTGCGAGCGCCGCGCCCACGAGTACGGGCTCGGCCCGATCGCCTGGCCCCGGCCCTGGCCCACGAACGACATCCACGTGGCCCGCGCGATGACCTACGCCGGGGACCGCGGCAAGCTCCACGGCTACGCGCTCGGGGTGATGCGGGCCGCGTTCGGCGACGGGGAGGACCTCGAACGCCGGGAGGTGCTGGTGCAGGTCGGCGCCGATCACGGGATCCCCGAGGCCGAGCTGCAAGCCGCCCTCGATGACCCGGCTGTCAAGCAGCGGCTGCGGGAGGTCACCGACGGGGCCCACGAGCTGGGCGTGATCGGCGTCCCCACGGTGGCCGTCGGGAGGGAGCTGTTCTGGGGGGATGATCGTCTGGAGGAGGCCGCCCGGGTCGCGGGCGGGGCGCCCGGCGGCGGCCCCACCTAGGAGGGCCCGTGCGCTGGCTGGTGGACGGCATGAACGTGATCGGGACCCGACCCGACGCCTGGTGGCGCGACCGCCACGCGGCGATGACCAGGCTCGTGGACATGCTCGAGCGGTGGGCCGCCCAGAGCGGGGCCGACGTGACGGTCGTGTTCGAGAAGCCTCCCTCCCCCCCGATCCGCTCGACCGTGATCGTCGTCGCCCACGCCCCGAAGGCCCGCCAGGACTCGGCCGACGACGAGATCATCCGACTGCTCAGGGCCGACGGCGAACCGCAGCAGGTGCGGGTGGTGACCTCCGACACGTGGCTCGCCGACCGCGCCTACGCGGCCGGGGCGAGCGTCGAGCCGGCGAGCGCCTTCCGGACCCTGATCGAAGGCGACTGATGCCCCCCCAGACCCGCTACGCAGACAGCGACGGGGCGTCGATCGCCTACCAGGTGGCCGGCGAGGGGAACCTCGACGTGCTGTTCCTGCCGGGGTGGATCTCGCAGATCGAGCAGCTGTGGGAGGCGCCGGCGCTGCGCCGCTTCCTGGAGCGCCTCGGTGCCTTCTCGCGGCTGATCCTGTTCGACACCCGCGGTACCGGCCTGTCGGAGCGCTCGCTGAACACCTACACGCTCGAGCAGGAGGTCCGCGACGCGCTCGCCGTGCTCGACGCGGCCGGCAGCGATCGGGTGGCGCTGTTCACCTACGCCGTGGGCGGCCTCGTGGGGGCCAAGCTTGCGGCCGAGCGTCCCGACCGGGTCGGCGCGCTGGTGATGTACGCGTCGGTGTCGCGCACCTCCTGGGCTCCCGACTACGACTGGGCGATGACGATCGAGCAGCGCGAACAGATCGCGGCGATGACGACCGCCACGTGGGGCGAGCAGGGCAGCGGGCTGCTCGCCCGGCTGGCGCCCTCGATGAACGGGGACCCCGCGCTGATCTCGTGGTTCGCCCGCGCCCAGCGGCTGGCGGCGAGCCCCCGCGAGGCCCGCATGATCGCGAATGCCACCTCCGAGCTGGACGTCCGCGAGGTGCTCCCCACGATCTCCGTGCCGACGCTCGTGATGCACCGCCCGGAAGAGCTCGTGTGGGACGTCCGCCACTCCCGCTACCTGGCCGAGCGCATCCCCGGCGCCCGCTATGTCGAGCTGGCGGGGGCCGACTCGTTCCCGTTCCTCGGCGACAGCGAGGCGATCGTCGAGGAGATCGCCGAGTTCCTCACCGGCGGGCGCACCGGCACGGCGCCCGCGCGGGACCTGCTGACGGTGATGTTCACCGACATCGTCGACGCGACCCCGCTGGCCGCGAGGCTCGGCGACGGCCGCTGGCGGGACCTGCTGGCCGACCACGACGCGATCATCCGCGCCGAGCTGGCGCGCTTCGGCGGCCGCGAGGTCAAGACCGTCGGCGACGGCTTCCTGATCACCTTCGCGGGCCCTCCGTCGCGTGCCATGCGCTGCGCGTTGGCGATCAACCGGGCAATCCACGAGCTCGAGCTCGAGATCCGCATCGGCGTCCACACCGGCGAGTGCGAGCTGATCGGCGAGGACGTCGGTGGCATGGCCGTCCACATCGCCGCCCGCATCGCCGGGCTGGCGGGCCCCGGCGAGGTGCTGGCCTCGGGTACCGCGTTCGGCACGGTCGTCGGCGGCCCCTTCTCGTTCGAGGACCGGGGCTTCTACGACCTCAAAGGGGTGCCGGGGCGTTGGCCGGTGTTCGCCCTCTCGACAAGCCCGTAGGCCGCAGCGGCGCTACTTCGGTTCGGGCACGATGCGGATGTAGGGTCGGGGCTCCTTCCAGCCTTCGGGGTAGCGCTCCTTGGCTTCGTCGTTGGAGACCGAGCCGGCGATGATCACGTCCTCCCCGGGCTTCCAGTTGACGGGCGTCGCGACCTTGTGACTGGCGGTGAGCTGCAGCGAGTCGATCACCCGTAGCACCTCGTCGAAGTTGCGCCCGGTGGTCATCGGGTAGACGAGGATCAGCTTGATCTTCTTGTCGGGCCCGATCACGAACACGTTGCGGACGGTCTGGTTGTCGGCCGGGGTGCGCGCCGACGGATCCCCGCTGACGCTGGCCGGGAGCATCCCGTAGGCCTTTGCGATCGTGAAGTCGGGATCGGCGATGATCGGGTAGTTAGGCGCCGTCCCCTGGGTCTCCTCGATGTCCTTCGCCCAGCGCTCGTGGTCGGTGATCGGGTCGACGGACAGGCCGACGATCTTCACCCCGCGACGGTCGAACTCGGGCTTGGCGTTGGCCATGTAGCCGAGCTCGGTTGTGCACACGGGCGTGAAGTCCTTCGGGTGCGAGAACAACACACCCCAGGAGTCCCCCAGCCAGTCGTGAAAGCGGATGTGACCCTCCGTCGTATCGGCCTCGAAGTCGGGCGCCTCATCGCCTATCTGCAGAGCCACGGGCCTACTCCTTTCTCGGTATCAGCGGCTGTTCTGATGCGAACCTAACACCATCGCGGCCCGCAGTCGCCCCCTGAGGCGCCGAGCAGCCGGGGAACGATCGGCAAGCGCTCTCAGGCGGCGGCCGCCCGGCGGTAGCGGGCGACCGCCAGCGGCGCGAACACGGCGGCGATCGCGACCGCCCACACGAGCGCCTCCCAGATGTTGTCCCCCGCGGGCGCGCCGAGCCACAGGGCGCGCAGCGCGTCGACGGTGATCGTGAACGGATTGACTTCCGCGAAGGCCCGCAGCGGTTCGGGCATCGACTGGACGGGCACGAACGCCGAGGAGATGAACGTCAGCGGGAAGATCGCGATGAAGCCCACGGAGTTGGCCGCCTCCGGCGAGGAGACGACCATCCCGACGAACGCGAACACCCACGAGAACGCGTAGCCGAACAGCAGCAGCAGGCCGAAGCCGGCCAGCACCTCGCCGGCGCCGGTATGGAACGTGAAGCCGATCGCCAGCCCCGTCAGCACCAGGATCGCGGCCGAGAGCAGGTTGGTGACGATGTCGGCGGAGGTTCGCCCGGCGAGCACCGCCGAGCGCGCGATCGGCAGCGAGCGGAAGCGGTCGATGATGCCCTTGTGGAGGTCCTCGTTGAGCCCGATCGCGGTCACGAAGCCCCCGAAGGCGATGTTCTGGACCGTGATCCCCGGGATCAGGAAGTCCGCGTAGCTGTAGCCGGGCGTGCGGATCGCCCCCCCGAACACGTAGCGGAACAGCAGCACGAACATGATCGGCTGGACGGTGAAGGCGAGCAGCAGCTCGGGGGCGCGCGGCAGCCGGATCAGGTTGCGTTCGGCGATCACCAGCGTGTCGCTGACCAGGCGCCTCATCCTCCCTGCTCCTCCGATGCGCCGTTCTCGCCCGTGCCGCGCCCCGTGAGCGCCAGGAACACGTCGTCGAGGGTGGGGCGTCGCAGTGCGATGTCCTGCACGCCCACCCCGGCCTCGTCGAGCAGCCGCACCCCCTCCACGATCGCCCCGGGGCGGTGGCGGACGGCGACGCACACCAGCTCCCCGTCAACCGATGGGGCCTCGTCGCCCATCACGCTCAGCACCTCGGCCGCCGCGCCGGTACGGGCGGCATCCTGCAGGTGCACCTCCAGGCGCTCTCCACCAACCCGGTCCTTGAGCTCATCCGAGCTGCCGCCCGCGATCACCCGGCCCCTGTCGATGACCGCGATCGCATCCGCGAGCCGGTCCGCCTCATCGAGGTACTGGGTGGTCAGAAGCACCGTCGCGCCCTCGGAGGCCAGCCCCTCGATCGTCTCCCACAGCTGCAGGCGGCTGCGCGGATCCAGCCCCGTGGTCGGCTCGTCGAGGAACAGGATGGGGGGGCTCGCAACGAGCGCCGCTGCGAGATCCAGGCGCCGGCGCATCCCGCCGGAGTAGCCCTTCACGACCCGGTCGGCCGCCTCGCTCAGGTCGAAGCGCTCGAGCAGCTCACCGGCCCTGCGCCGGGCCGTGGAGCGCTCCATGCCGTACAGCCGGCCCACCATCGTCAGGTTCTCTTTGCCGGTGAGGTTCTCGTCGACCGCGGCGTACTGCCCGGCCAGTCCGATCAGGGCACGCAGCCTGGCGGCGTCGTGCACCACGTCGAGACCCGCGACACCGGCGCTGCCCGCATCGGGCTTCAGCAGGGTCGTCAGGACGCGGATCATGGTCGTCTTGCCCGCTCCGTTCGGGCCCAGCAGACCCAGCACCGTCCCCTCCTGGACCTCGAGGTCCACGCCGTCCAGGGCGCGCACGTCGCCATAGCACTTCACGAGCCCCTTCACGCTCACCGCGGGGGCGCCCGCGCCGTGGCGGAGGCCCGGGTGGCGGCGCGCCGAGATGCCGTCCCTCGTTGCCTCGCCGGTCACCGTAGCCAATCTAGCGGCGGTCTCCGGACCCCCGGGCATCCCACGGTTCTTCCGGCCTAGGGTCTTGACAGAACCCCCATCTTGCGGATAGATGTTGCACTAGCAGCGGCCGACCAGCCCTCCCGGTGACCGTTGCCGCCCAACTTGGCACTGGAGGCCAGACCCCCTGGAGGGAGAGGGAACGAAGCCCG
Source organism: Solirubrobacteraceae bacterium (assembly GCA_035515315.1). GTDB lineage: Bacteria > Actinomycetota > Thermoleophilia > Solirubrobacterales > Solirubrobacteraceae > Palsa-744. Next base: position 21,106 of record DATJBO010000114.1, on the reverse strand, counting down.
GCCGTTGCCGCCGGGCTTCGGGCGTTTCTGAGGCGCGGCATTCGAGCGGTGACCCGAACGAACCAGGAGCGGCTGGCCCCGGCACTTGACGCTCGTCCCATGCCCGGCTACCGTCCACTGTGGTCTGGGAGGGATTTCAGGAGGGGAAACGCAGGATGCACAAGAGGATCGTGGGGGCGTCGGTCGTGGCGGCTCTGGCGGCTGTTGCCGCCTGCACCGGGATTGCGTCCGGTGCCACCTCCCTGAGGCTTCAGGTGGGCGGGACGCTGCTGCCGGCGGGCGCTCCGATCGTCGCGTCGAGCACGAACACGACGGTGGCCAACGCGTTCTGGGCCCTGACGTGCACGGAAGGCACCCTCACCGGCACCCTCGGCCAGAACAACAGGCCCAAGAACGACTTCATCTCCATCACGGCAGGCCAGTTCGCCGGCGGGGGAAACGAGGGGCTGTGCTCGTCCACGTTCGAATTCGTCACCGCCTGGATGCCGCAGAACCCGCCGGAATTCATCCTCGAAAAGAAGGGCAATGCCGACCTGCGCTTCCCCGGCTTGCGGATGACCCCACTCGAAGACATCGAAAAGCCGCGCGGCCACCACGAATCGTGCGTCGCCCTGTCGAACGCCGTGAAGGGCACGTTCCCCCTGTCGGCCACGCCCCAGCCGCTCACGGTCACCTTCACGAACGTGAAGATGCGCCTCGGGGCCAACCACGGCGCGGAGTGCGGCAGCAAAAAGGGCCACTCCCCGATGATGTCGGCCACGTTCAGCTTCACCTCCGAAGGGCAGGGGGTGGACGTGGTGAGCTACGAGCACTGACGAGAGAGGGCCGTCTGATCGGGCCCCGACCACGCCCTCCGGTTTGAACGCGCGCGCGGTCGCCCACCGGCTCCCCCGGCCGGTGACAGCAGCGCGGTGTGAGCGCCCGCCCTCAGCGGGGGGTGAAGATCACGGCTTCGACGGTCGAGCCGCGGGAGGTCACGGTGAACGTCCCGCTGAACAGTGGCTTTGATCCCCGTCCGGCACCGCACTCCGATCCCTGAGCTTCCATCTTCATCTTCGCGGAGGTGAACGTCAGGACGAGGGGCTGGGCCGTCGTCGACACGGGGAACGTTCCTTTCAAGGTGGCGGCCGAGACGATGCAGGCGTGTTCTTCGGGCGTTCCGACGTCGGCTTTGGGAACGAGCCTCAGGCGGGTGAAGTGAAGCAGCGCCTGACCCTTCGTGTTGAGCTTCAGCTCCGGCGTCTGCACCGGGGCGAAGTACGTCACGAATTCGGGAGCCGACGCACACAGGCCTTCGCTGCCGCCCCCGGCGAATGCCCCGTTGTTGATCACCACGTAGTCGCTGGCGCCCCTGTTCTGTTCCATCGCGCCCGACAGGGAGCCTTCCGAGCAGCCGAGGTCCCAGAACGCGTTTGAGATGGTGACTTCGGTGCTCGACAGCAGGATCGGCGCACCGGCGAGGCCCGTGCCCCCCACCTCGAGCTTCAAAGCCTTCCCGGCGAAGCTCGTGGCCGGCGCCAACGCGGAGACGGCCAGCGTGCCCACCGCCACCGACATCGCGCAAGTCAACCTGATCCCTCGTCGCATCCTGCCGTCCCCTCGCTCATGCCTTTCCTTTGGCTATCAGCGAGGGTACCCACGGTCGGCAGGGCCGTCAAGGCTGAAGGCTCGCCGGTTGGTCGAGTGGCGGCCAACCCGAAGACGCCTCGATAATCAGGGCGACGGCGCCACGGATATGCGCGACCGGTAACGCGCGTCCGCGACCACGCCCGCCGAGGTGCTATGCGGACGCGCGGCCCGGCCAGCGCCCGGCCCGGCCGGACCGACTCAGCTGATCGAAATGATCGAGGGCCTGGCCAGAGCCGGTTGCGACGCACGTCAGTGGTGATGTTGCGAGGGAGACCGGTACGCCCGTCTCAGCGGCGACGAATTCCGGGAAGCCGCGGAGCAAGGTGCCTCCGCCGGCGAGGAGGATACCGTCGCGGGCGATGTCGCCGGTTAGCTCCGGCGGGGTCTGCTCGAGTGTGTCCTTCACGGCCTCGACGATGTCGCGCAGCGGGCCCGCGATCGCCGTGCGCACCTCGCCGCTGCGTAGCTCGATCTGCGTCGGCAGGCCAGTGATGAGATGACGCCCGCGCACCTCGGTGGTCTCTTCGGGCCGGAGCGCGACTGCGGACCCGATCGCGATCTTGATCGCCTCGGCGGTCTGCGAACCGATCGCGAGAGCGTATGCGCTTCGCAGGTAGCGGCTGATCGCTTCGTCCATCTCGTAGCCGCCGACCCTCACGGAGCGAAACAGAGCGATGCCCCCGAGAGAGATGACGGCCATCTCGCTCGTGCCACCCCCGACGTCCACCACCATGCGCCCGACCGGCTCTGCGATCTCCAAACCCGCGCCGATCGCGGCGGCGATGGGCTCCTCGATGAGCTGCACACAACGCGCCCCAGCGGCGAGCGAGGCCTCCTCGACTGCCCGCTTCTCGACGTCGGTCACTCCGGATGGCGCGCAGACGATGAGCCTCGGGTGTGCCCGCTGTCGATCGAGGACCTTGCGGATGAAGTAGCGCAGCATCTGCTCGGTGATCTCGAAATCGGCGATCACGCCGTGACGCAGCGGGCGCGTCGCCGAGATGGTCGCAGGGGTGCGACCGATCATGCGCTGTGCATCTGCTCCAACGGCGTGAACGCGACCGGTCTGGGAGTCAGACGCGACGACCGAAGGCTCCGAGACCACGATCCCGCGGCCCCCGACATACACCAGCGTGTTCGCCGTGCCGAGGTCGATCGCCATGTCTCGCACCCCGAGCGTGGGGACGAGATGGCGACGGGAGACGTCGCGACGCGAGCCCTCTCTGTGAAAGCGCATCGGGACAGACTGCCAGACCCGCGGCCCACGAGGAGCCGGCTCGAGGCCATGAGTCCACAGTCGCAGCCGAGGCGCCTGAAGAGACCCTCTTGATCGGGGCGGCGGGATTCGAACCCACGACCCCCTGCTCCCAAGGCGCCGTCCGAGATCGTCCGGAGGCGGGCCGGTCGCCGGTAACACTGGCGTCTAGCACGTGGCCGTCATGGCTCCAGGGTGACCGATGGTGCCGGATAGCGGGCGATGTCGATGGATAGCGGCGGACCGCCGTGAGCTGGCGAGGGCCGGGTATGCTCGGCCGCGATGGCCCAGGCCGACAGGCACATCGCCGAGAAGGACCGATGCCGGGCATGCAGCGGCAGCGGGTGGACTTGGTTCTCGCCCGAGGACGAGGTGGAGGGCAAGTGGATCGTCTGCCGTGAGTGCATCGGGACGGGCCGCTCGGACCAGAAGGGTCGCAAGCGGCAGAAGCCCGACGACTCTCCAGGCGATTAGTCGCTCCACCGAAGACCCCCCGACCGGGGGTCGAGAGCCAACGGACGCTCGATCTGCCTCGCTCAAGGCGTCTCGTCTGGAGTGGCCGCGCCTGCTTCGTCGCTCAAGCGCGCCAATTCCTCATCGCTGAAGCCTTCATCGACCTTGAGCAGCTCGCGCGCCCGGTCCAGATCTCGCTCCTCGACATACACGTCACGCGCAGCCGCAGCACCGAGCCGTATACCGCCGCCCGCCATTCGTGACATGTGGCGGATACCCGCCTCCGATAGCCGCTCCGCGACCATTTCGGCCTCTGCTTCGTTGCCGACCGTGGTCAGGATCCTGAGCTCGCCGGACATGCCCGAGGGAGGGTACCGTCTTGCCGACCCACCCCGCCGTTCCTCTATCCCGGCGCCCGGAATTGAGCCGACGACCCTCTGCTCTCCAGGCACTCTGCGTTGGTGCCGCCGAGTCGCGTGACCGCTGCGGGCGGCCGGGCGCTGCGAACCGAGGAGCCATAAGCTCACCCGACACCAGCAACCAAGGGAGTCGAATGACCATCGGACTCAGAATGAAGTTCCCCGGCGGAACCCAGGAGCAATACATCGCGGTCCACGACCACCTCGACATCGAGAACAGGCCGCCCCAGGGGCTCATCTTCCATGCGTCCGGCCCGGTGGACGGAGGCTGGGGCGTCCTCGACTTCTGGCACAGCCGCAACGCCTTCGACCAGTTCGTTCAAACCCGGCTCATGCCGGCCGTCGAAGGGCTCGGCGAGCGTGCCTTCCCCGCACCGCCCGACATCAAGGAGTTCCCGGTCCACAACTACACGGCGCCCGCGCTTTGAGCCAGGCCACCGATCTCGGAGAGCGAGTGCTTGTACTCAGCCACGACTGTGGGCGTCGTGAGGGAAGCACGCAGGAGGTTTAGGGGCAGTCAGGGTGCCCTCTGGACCATTCGCGACGGGAAGGCCGCCCGCCTCATTGCCTACGGCAGATGGCGCCTGGGCCCTGTGGAGCGCCGCCGACCCAGACCTCGAGTTCTGCGAGCCCCCGAACAGCCGGGAGCGAGCGTCTTCAAAGGACTTGACGGCGCGCGCGAGGGCGTAACGCGTTACTCCTGGGGCGAAAGCTGATCGAGCAACGCTCCGATGTCGAGCGCATCGTGGATCTGAGCGACGACCCGGATCGCTCCGTTGATTTGGCAGTTATTGGCAGACGGGCCGATTTGGGGGCCGCGATCGGCCCCGGTGCCACCGACCCGCTGAGAGTGCGATCGGCTTGTTTGCGGGCTGTTCTCCTGATCGGGGCGGCCGGATTTGAACCGGCGACCCCCTGCTCCCAAAGCAGGTGCGCTACCAGGCTGCGCCACGCCCCGTCGAGGGAAGGGTAGAGGTTGGCCGGGCCGGCGCCGCGGACGGCGCTGCGGACCGCGCCCCCGGACCGGCGCCGCGGCCCCCGCTGCTAGCCTCACCGACCGCCATGGCCGAGATCCAGCCGCTGCGCGCGTTGCACTACGACCAGGCGGTCGTGGGGGCGCTCGCCGACGTCGTCGCTCCCCCCTACGACGTGATCGACGACTCCCAGCGGGTCGCCCTGCTGGAGCGCTCGCCGCACAACGTCGTGGCGGTCGACCTGCCGAAGGGCGAGGGCGATGTCTACGCCGAGGCGGGTGAGCGATTCGAGGCGTGGCAGCGGGAGGGCGTGCTCGTGCGCGACCCCCAGCCCGCCCTGTGGGCCCACACCCAGCAGTACACCGGCCCCGACGGCGTCGCGCGCACCCGCCGGGGGTTCTTCTGCAGGGTCCGCATCGAGCCCTACGGACCCGGCCGCGTCCGCCCCCACGAGCGGACCCATCCGGGACCGAAGGAGGACCGGCTGCGCCTCACCAGCGCCACCCGGGCCAACATCTCGCCGATCTTCTCGCTCTACTCCGACCCCGAGCAGGCGGCGTGGGCGGCGCTCTCGGACGCCACGTCGCTCCCACCGTGGGCCGAGGTCACCGACGGCGACGACACCGTCCACCGCATCTGGCGGGTGTCGGACCCGGCCGCGATCACGGCCGTCCAGGCGGCCACCGCTCCGGCCGAGCTGCTGATCGCCGACGGCCACCACCGCTACGAGACGATGCAGGCCTACGCCGAGGAGCGCGATCGCGAAGGCGCACCCGGCGAGGAGCACCGCTACATCCTCATGTGCCTGGTCGCCCTTGAGGACCCGGGCCTGACGATCTTTCCCACCCACCGCCTGGTGGGCGGCCTCGACGAGGCCCGCGAAGGCTCGCTGCGGCAGGAGCTCGAGCGCGACTTCGTAAGCGAGGAGGTCCCCCTCGAGCAGATCGCCCCCGCCCCCGGTGCCGGCCCGCTGCAGCTCGGGTACTTCAACCGCCACGACGAGCGCCCGCAGCACCTCACGCTCAAGGACCAGTCGATCGCCGACGAGGCCCTCGCAGGCCACGCCGCCCCCTACCTCCAGCTCGACACCGGGGTGCTCGAGGCGCTCGTGCTGAAGCGGGCCCTCGGGTTGAGCGACGACGACATCGCCCACTTCAACGGCATGTTCTACGCCCGCGACACCGAGGAGGCGCTCGCGATGGTGCGCTCCGGAGAGTTCGACGCCGCCTTCCTGATGCGTCCCACCCGGGTGGAGCAGGTGCGCGAGCTCGCCGCCGCCGGCGAGAACATGCCGCCAAAGTCCACCTTCTTCTTCCCGAAGCTGCTCACCGGGCTGCTCTTCAACCCGCTCCGGTAGCCAGTCCCGCGGTTATCCTGTGGCTCAACGGAATCACGCGGCAACGGCGACAGAAGAGGGGTAGGCATGGTTGAGGCTCGAGGGCTTTCACGGATCAGCGCGACTGCGCGCAGGGACGGCGGGGGACTCAGGCACACGGTGCAGGTGCGCGACCACCACGTGACCGTCGACGAGCCGCTCACGGCGGGCGGCGAGGACGCGGGCCCGGACCCCCAGGAGATGCTGGCGGTGAGCCTCGCGTCGTGCTCGGCGATCACCATGGAGATGTACGCCCAGCGCAAGGGCTGGGACCTCGGCCACGTGGAGGTGTCGGTCGAGTACAGCCCCGCCGAACGGGGTTGCGTCACCAAGTTCGAGCTGGTCCTGCGGCTCCCCGACGATCTGCCCGACGAGCACGCCGAGCGCCTGCGCGTGATCGCCGCCAAATGCCCGGTCCACCGTGCGCTCGAGGGCGACGTGATGTTCCAGGAGCGAATTGAGCGGGTTCACCTGGCCGCCTGAGGGGGCCCCGGCCGCGGCCGGCTCGCGGCCACGCGGCGAGACCCAGGCGGCCGTGCTCGTCCCCCTGTTCCTGGACGAGCGCTCCGAGCCACACCTCGTGCTCACCCGGCGCCGGGCCGACCTGCGCCGGCACGCCGGTGAGATCGCGTTTCCCGGCGGTCGCCGTGACGACGAGGACGAGAGCCTGCGCGACACCGCCCTGCGGGAGGCCGAAGAGGAGATCGGCCTGCCCCGCGATCGGGCGAGCGTGATAGGCGAGCTGCCCGCAACCTCCACGTTCGCCACCGGCTATCTGATCCACCCGTTCGTCGCCACGATCCCGGCAGGGACGGCTTGGCGGCTGTCCCCGCGGGAGGTCGACGCCGTGCTCGAGCTGCCGCTCCGGGAGGTCCGGCAGGGACGCACGACCGCGGAGCTGGAACGCCGCGGGATCAACTTCCAGACCGATGCCTACGTCGTGGACGAGCACATGATCTGGGGAGCCACGGCCCGCATCATCGAGCACCTGCTCGAGCGCCTGCGCGACGGCGGCGCCCCCGGGGCGCCGCTCAGACTCGAATGAGCGCGCCCCCGTGGGCGTGCTCGAGGCTGACCCGCGGCCAGATCGGGCCGAGGACCATCATCAGCGACCCGAGCAGCGCCAGCCAGCTGCCCTCCCGCAGCGACAGCGCCACCAGGCCTCCGTCGGGCACCGGCGGGACGGCCATCCGGTAGGCGACGCCCACGGCCGCGAGGACGCCCACCAGCGCCACCACGCGACCGGCGCTCCCGCCGGCGGGACCGGTGGTGCCCCGGGCGAGCGTGACGAGCGCGTCGACGAGAACGATGCCGGCGAGCACCAACAGCACCACGTTGAGATCGTGAAGAGCATGGTGCGCAGTGAGCGAGGCGATCTCCCGGCCGCTGAGCGAGGCCAGGCTGCCGTGCGCCCCGGCCGCCAGCTGCGGCAGGGATCCGCCGCCCAGCTGCCCTGCCAGGCCCTGGGTGAGGCTGGCGGCGAAGCTCGCCCCCGCGGGGGTGAGATCGAGCGCGTACCAGGGTAGGAACACCGACACCGCCAACAGGACGGCCCCGGCGGCGGACACGAGCAGGCCATAGCGAGAGCGGTCGCTTGCCATGTCGAGCTTTTCGGCACAAGCTCGCCCGCGCTTGAGAGTCGCCGGCCCTCCCGGCCGATTAGCCGGCCCTCCCGGCCGATTCGCCCTCCCTCCCGGCCGGTTCGCCGGCCCTGTCGGCCGATCGGCGTGGCTAGGAGCCGCTCAGCAGCTCCTCGATCGCCGAGCGCGCCTGCTGCTGCCACGGCGCACCGTCTTGCGCTTCCCGATCCAGCACGCGCAGCGGGATCACGTTGCGTTCGCACAGCCGCCGGGCGATCTCCTCTCCCTGCGCGAGCGCCTCGGCGGCGGGCGTGTTGCCGCGGGCCTCGTACACGAACCCCCTCACCGTCGTGTCGATCATCTGTGTGAGGAAGAACCCCAGGCGCGAGGTGTGGAGCTCCTCCAGCTCCTCGAGCGGGCCCCGCGCACCCGCCAGCAGCCAGCAGGCGACACCGACGCCGTCGAGCGAGCCGCGCAGCGTGGCGAGCCGCCCCGGGGTGCCCGGCCAGCACTCGGCGCCCGCCCGCTCGATCTCGGCGCAGGTCTCCCGGGAGCGGGTCGTGATCCGCGCCGCGTGGCCCTGTGCGGTCAGCCAGCCGGCGAGCTCCCGCCCCCGGCAGCCGCCCCCGACGACGAGAATCCGGGCCACGGCGCGGCATTATGATCGCTCGGCCGATGACCCAAAGCGAACCCCACACCCCCGAGGAGACGGTCACGATGGAGAAGATCGTGGCGCTCTGCAAGCGCCGCGGGTTCGTGTTCCCCTCCTCGGAGATCTACGGCGGCGTCGGCTCCACCTACGACTTCGGCCACTACGGGGTGCTGCTGAAGAACAACCTCAAGAACGAGTGGTGGCGGGCGATGCTGCAGGAGCGCGACGACATCGTGGCGATCGACTCGGCGATCCTCCAGCACCCCCGCGTGTGGGAGGCGTCCGGCCACCTCGAAGGGTTCACCGACCCCCTCGTGGACTGCCGCACCTGCAAGCAGCGCTTCCGGGCCGACCATCTGCAGGAGCTCCAGTGCGGGCGCAAACCGTCCCGCCATCCCGGCGAAGCGGACGAGTGCGACCTTACCGAGGCGCGGGACTTCAACCTGATGTTCGAGACCACGATCGGGCCGGTCAAGGAGTCCGGGGCCACCGCCTACCTGCGCCCCGAGACCGCCCAGGGGATCTTCATCAACTTCAAGAACGTGCTGCAGTTCTCGCGCAAGAAACCCCCCTTCGGGATCGCCCAGGTGGGCAAGTCCTTCCGCAACGAGATCACGCCCGGGAACTTCATCTTCAGGACGCGCGAGTTCGAGCAGATGGAGATGGAGTACTTCGTGCCCCCGCCGGAGGCCTCCCGCTGGTACGAGCACTGGCTCGCCGAGCGAGAGCGCTGGTATGTGGAGCTCGGCATCCGCCCCTCCTATCTGCGCCTGCGCGCCCACGAGCCGGACGAGCTGTCCCACTACTCCTCGGGCACGAGCGACGTCGAGTACCTGTTCCCATCCAGCTCCGACCCCGAGGACCGGCGCTGGTCGGAGCTCGAGGGGATCGCCAACCGGGGCGACTTCGACCTCTCCCGCCACGCCCAGTTCTCCGGGGAGAAGCTCGAGTACTTCGACCAGGCCACCGGCGAGCGCTACGTCCCACACGTGATCGAGCCCGCCGCCGGCGCCGACCGGGCGATGCTGGCCTTCATCGTGGACGCCTACGAGGAGGAATTCGTGGAGCGCGAGGGCACCGGCGAGGGCGAGCGCCGCACGGTCCTGCGCCTGCACCCCCGCCTCGCCCCCGTGAAGGCGGCCGTGCTGCCGCTGGTCGGCAAGGACGGCCAGCCCGAGCTCGCCCGCGAGGTGTACGCGGCGGTGCGCGAGAGGGTCCAGGCCGAGTACGACGCGGGCGGGGCGATCGGGCGCCGCTATCGCCGCCAGGACGAGATCGGCACCCCCTTCTGCCTTACGATCGACCACCAGAGCCTCCAGGACCGCACCGTGACGCTGCGTGACCGCGACTCGCTCGAGCAGCAGCGTGTCGCCATCGACGGCATCGACGAGGAGATCGCACGGCGCGTTGCGGCACCGTGGAGGACGCCAAAGCTCTAGCCGAGAGGGGTTCCAGTTGGACTTCGATTTGACCGACGAGCAGCGCCTGATCAAAGAGACCGCTCGCGAATTCACCGACCGGGAGCTCGTCGAGCGCACCAAGATCAACGCCCGCAACCACCACTTCGACCTCGACCTGGTGGCCAAGATCGCCGCCCAGGGCTACCTCGGGGCGATCGTCCCCCAGGAATACGGCGGGGCCGGGCTCGACTACCGCACCTACGGTCTGATCGTGGAGGAGATCGGCCGCGGCGACTCCGCGATCCGCACGGTCATCTCGGTGCAGACCTCGCTGGTGTGCTCGGCGATCCTCAAATGGGGCACCGAGGAGCAGCGCCTGGAGTACCTGCCGAAGCTGTGCTCCGGCGAGTGGCTGGGGTGCTTCGGCCTGACCGAGCCGGACACCGGTTCCGACGCCGCCAACCAGAAGACCCGCGCTGTCCGCAACGGGGCCGGCTGGGTGATCAACGGCGGCAAGATGTGGATCTCGATGGGCGACTACGCGAAGGTCGCGCTGATCTTCGCCCAGACCGACCCCTCGCTCGGCCACAAGGGGCTCGCCTGCTTCCTCGTGGACACCGACCAGCCGGGCTTCAAACCCCAGCCGATCGAGCACAAGATGGGGCTGCACGCCTCCGACACGGCGTCGATCGCGCTCGAAGACGTGGAGGTCACCGACGAGCAGATGCTCGGCCAGATCGGCGACGGCTTCAAGGTCGCGATGTCCGCCCTGGACTCGGGTCGCTTCTCGGTGGCGGCCGGCTGCGTGGGCATCTGCCAGGGATGCGTGGAGGAGTCGGTCCGCTACGCCAAGGAGCGCGAACAGTTCGGCCGGCCGATCGCCAGCTTCCAGCTGGTCCAGGGGATGATCGCCGACATGGTCCTGAAGACCGACGCCTCGCGGATGCTGGTGTGGCGGGCCGGATGGCTGAAGGACAAGGGGATGCCCAACACGCTGGAGACCTCGATCGCCAAGCTGCACGCCACCGAGGCCTCGCTGGAATGCGCGAACCTCGCGATCCAGGTCCACGGGGGCGCCGGCTACGTCGACGACCACCCGGTGGAGCGCTACTTCCGCGACGCCCGCGTGACCACCCTGTACGAGGGGACCTCGCAGATCCAGAAACTGATCATCGGCCGGGCGATGACCGGCATCGGCGCGTTGGTGCCCGCCTAGCGGCCGCCGCAGCGACTCCCGGCGAGTGTCCGACAGCGAGCACACCGAGCAGGGCGCCGGCGGGGGCGAGGGCGCCGGCTTCGTGCCGCCGGTGATCGGCGTCCTCGGGGCCGGCACGATGGGCGCGGGCATCGCCCAGCTGGCCGCGCGGGCGGGCTCGCAGGCGCTGCTGTACGACCCGGTCGAGGCGGCACTCGAGTCGGGCTTGCACAAGGCGCGCGACGGCCTCGCCAAAGAAGCGGCCCGCGGACGCCTGGACGCGGGGCAGGCCGAGATGGCCTCCGAGCGCCTGCACCCCGTGGGGGACCTCGAGCAGCTGCGCGAATGCGGCCTGGTGATCGAGGCGGCCCCCGAGCGCCTCGAGCTCAAGCACGAGCTGCTGGAGAGGCTCAGCTTCATCGTCGACGAGCGCTGCGTGCTGGCGACGAACACCTCCTCCCTGCTCGTCACCGAGATCGCGCGAGTCGCGAGCCGGCCCGAGCGGGTCGTGGGGATGCACTTCTTCAACCCCGCCCCGGTCATGCGCCTGCTCGAGGTGGTGGCGGGCGAGCGCTCCGGCGAGCAGGCCCTGCAGATCGCCGAGGCGACCGGACGGGCGATGGGCAAGACCGTGATCCGTGCCGCCGACGGGCCCGGCTTCCTGGTCAACCGCTGCAACCGCCCGTTCGGCCTGGAGGCCCTGCGACTGCTGCAGGAGCGCTCCGCGGAGCTCGAGGCGATCGACCGCATCTGCAGGATGGCCGGCGGCTTCCGGATGGGGCCCTTCGAGCTGATGGACCTCGTCGGGGTGGACACTGGCCTGGAGGTGTCCAGGAGCTTCTACGCCCAGAGCTTCGGGGAGCCGCGCTGGAAACCCTCGCCGATCACGGTGCGCTACGTCGCCGCCGGCCTGACCGGGCGCAAGACCGGCCACGGCTACTACGACTACTCCGGCACGGCCGGGGGCGGTAGCTACCGCACCGAGGACCCCGGGCCGATCGACGCGGAGGTGGCCGGCGGCGAGGGAGTGGTCGTCATCTCCGGGACCGGCACGCTTGCCACCGAACTCCGCGAGGCGGCCACCGGCGCCGGCTATGAGGTGCGCTCCCCCCACGCCCCCAGCGAAGGGGTGCTGCCGTCGCTCGCGATCGACTGCACCAGCTCCTCGGCGGAAGCCACCGGCGAGCTCGAGCCCGGCTCGGGCGGGGCCCAGCTGCTGCTGTGCGCCCGCGCCTCCCTGGCCCGCCTGAACCCCGGAGGCAGCGCCGTCGGCTTCCACGCGCTGCCCCCGCTCGCCGACGCCCGTCTGGTGGAGCTCACGCGCACCGACAGCTCCTCGCCGCTGGCCGCCGCCCGCGCCGAGCGCTTCTTCAACACGCTGGGCAAACACGTGGCGTGGGTCGGCGACGCCCCCGGGCTGGTGCTCGGGCGCATCGTCTGCCAGGTCATCAACGAGTCCGCCTTCGCGCTCGGCGAAGGGGTCGGCAGCGCCGAGGACATCGACCTCGGCATGGTGCTCGGGCTCAGCCATCCCCGGGGGCCGTTCGCATGGGCCGACAAGATCGGTCTCGACCACGTGCTGTCGGTGCTCAACGCGCTGTGCGACGAGTACCGCGAGGAACGCTACCGCCCCGCCCCGGCGCTGAGGCGACTGGTGGCGGCCGGCAGGCTCGGTCGCGGCGGCACGAGCGGCTTCCTTCGTAGCGCGACATGAGCTTCGTCCTTCTGAGCGCGACATGAGCTTCGTCGGCGGATCTCACGCTCCGGGGCGTCCCCGGCGTTAACGGGGCAGATGAGCGAGTCCAACCCTCCCTTCCAGGTGTTCCTCGACCAGAACCGGGACGCCGTGTGGCGCTTCTTGGTGTCATCGGTCGGCCCGTCCGAGGCCGACGACTGCTTTCAGGAGACGTTCGTGTCGGCGCTCCGTGCCTACCCCCGCCTGCGCCCCGGCTCGAACCTGAGGGCGTGGGTGCTCACGATCGCGCACCGCAAGGCGCTGGACTGCCACCGCGGGCGCGCGCGCCGCGCGCTCCCGGTGGCCGGGGTGGAGGCGCTCGACACGCGCTCGCCCTACGCCCAGGCCGACACGGCCCAGCCCGCCGACGCCGAGCTGTGGGGAGCCGTGCGCGAGCTGCCGCCGCGCCAGCGCTCGGCCGTGGTGCTGCGCTTCCTGGCCGATCTCGCCCACCGCGAGATCGCCGCCGCGATCGGGTGCTCGGAGGACGCGGCCCGGCGCTCGCTGCACGAGGGACTGCAGAAGCTGAGAGCGCAGGTGGCCGCGTGAGGCCCTCGGCCAACGACGCCGTCGGGCGCGCCCTGCGCGCCGGCCCCGCCCCGCGGCGCGCCGAAGCCGCCGCCGCCGCCGAGGCGACCGAGCGGCTGCTGCGACGCATCGCCCGCGAGGAGCTGGCGGACGTCACCTACGGGTCGGTCGACTCGCCGTTCGGCACGCTGCACGCCGCCGTCACCCCGCGCGGGCTCGTGCGCCTGGCGTTCCCCGAGGAGACCGAGCCGGCGATGGTCGAAGAGCTCGCCCGGCGCATCTCGCCGCGGGTCGTCCGCAGCCCCGAGCCGTTGGAACGGCTCGAGCGCGAGCTCGACGAGTACTTCTCCGGACGCCGGCGCAGCTTCTCGCTGAAGCTCGACTGGAGGCTGATCGGACCGTTCGCCAGGCGCGTGCTGACGCGCACCGCCGCGATCCCCTACGGCTCGTTCTCGAGCTACGGGGAGATCGCCGCCGAAGCGGGCAGCCCCCGCGGTGCCCGCGCGGCCGGGAACGCGCTGGGCGCGAACCCGATCCCGATCGTGATCCCCTGCCATCGCGTGCTCCACACAGGCGGCGGCCTCGGCGGCTACGGCGGTGGACTCGAGCGAAAGCGCTTCCTGCTCGAGCTCGAGGGCGCGCTCGAAGGTTGATATCCGTGGTCGACATGCCGTGATACCGGTGGTCGACATGTGGGCCCCGATCGTGCCCTCGGCCGAGGTGATCGCCGGCCTGCGGGCGGGCTTCCCCGCCGAGCAGCTGCGCTACCTGGAGGTGTTCACCAAACAGAGCATCAGCGCCGAGCAGTTCGCCGCCTACGCCTCCAGCCTGGAGCACAGCGACGATCAGATCATCTCCGAGCTCGACGCCGCCGGCATCAAGGCCAGCCTGATCAGCGGCTTCGATGAGCACACGAGCTGCGGGGAGACGTTCGTCGCCAACGAGGCCGTCCAGGCCGTCGCCGAGCGCCACCCGGGCCGCTTCATTCCGTTCGCGGGTGTCGACATCATGCGCGGGCCCGCGGCCCTGGACCAGCTCGACGAGCTGGTCGGCGCCCGCGGCTTCCGCGGCCTGTCGCTGAGGCCGTTCATGATCGGCGAGCCCGCGACCCAACCCGCCTACGAGCCGTTCTTCGAGCGCTGCGTGGCACTCGGGATCCCGGTCTCGATCCACACCTCCGCGAACTGGACCCGAACGCGCCCCAGCGAGCTTGGGCACCCCCGCTTCGTCGACGAGGTCGCCTGCCGCTTCCCGGAGCTGACGCTGATCATGAGCCACGCCGGCTATCCGTGGGTGCTCGAGGCCTGCCTGATCGCCTGGAAGCACCCCCACGTGTACCTCGAGCTGGGCGCCCACCGCCCCCGCTACTTCGCCGCTCCGGGCGCGGGCTGGGAGCCCCTGATGCGCTTCGGCCGCAGCACGATCTCCGAGAAGGTCCTCTACGGCACGGGCGCCTTCCTCATCAACCGCCCGTATGGCGAGCTGTGCGCCGAAGCCCGCGCGCTGCCGCTGCCGGAAGAGGTGCTCGAACGCTGGCTGTGGCGCAACGCGGCCGGGCTGCTCGGCATCGGGGTCCCCGGCTAGGCAGATCCGGGCGGGCGGGGTCCCCCGCTAGGCAGATCCGGGCGGGCGGGGCCGTCCCCCAACTCCGGCGGCGCGGGCTATTCGATCTCGGCCAACGCCGTCCACTCCTCCAGCGCCGGGTCGCCGACGGGCATCTCGGCGGGCGTCGGCACGTGGGGGGTGTCGCGCAGGTACCACTCCGCGTCCAGCGCGGCCTCGCAGCCCGACCCGGCCGCCGTGATCGCCTGGCGGTAGGTGTGGTCGACGAGGTCCCCGGCCGCGAACACCCCCGGGCGGTTGGTGCGCGTCGAGCGCCCCTCGGTGATCACGTAGCCGTTCTCGTCGAGATCGATCTGCCCGCTTACGAGCGCCGACTGGGGCTCGTGACCGATGGCGATGAAGCTGCCCGACACCATCACACGGGTCTCCTCGCCGGTCTCGGTGTTGACCAGCGTGGCGTGCCCGAGGGCCCCGCCCTCGGCGGGGACGAACTCGCTCACGCGGTACGGGACCATGAACTCGATGTTCGGCTGGGAGCGGGCCCGCTCGAGCATGATCTTCGAGGCGCGGAACTCCGCCCGACGGTGCACGATCGTGACCTTGGAGGCGAACTTCGACAGGAAGATGGCCTCCTCCATGGCGGAGTCCCCGCCGCCGACTATCAGCGTCGGGGCGTCCTTGAAGAAGGCGGCGTCGCAGGTGGCGCAGTAGCTGACCCCGCGACCGGAGAGGTCCTCCTCGCCCTGCACGTCCAGCTTCTTGTGCTCGGCGCCCATCGCGAGCACGAGCGTCCTGGTGGCGTACTCCTGGTCGCCCACCCACACCCGGTGAAGGCCCCCCGGCTCGCTGGCGAGCTCGACGCGGTCGGCCTCCTCGGTCTCGAGCCGGGCGCCGAAGCGCTCGGCCTGATCGCGGAACTTCTGCATCATCTCCGGGCCCATCACGCCCTCGGGGAAGCCGGGATAGTTCTCCACGTCGGTCGTCTGCTGGAGCAGCCCGCCCCATGCGAACCCCTCGAACACGAGCGGGCGCAGGTTCGCCCGCGCGGTGTACAGCGCCGCGGTGTATCCGGCGGGGCCGCTGCCGATGATGATCACGTCCTCGACGTCGCTCATCTAGCCTCCCTGGTCCGCTCTGGCGAGGCGGAGACCGGTCGAAATCGACTCGCTTTACTTTGTATAGTGTACCAACACCACGACTGCTGGGGTGTGCACGGGTGGAGTCCACCCACGCACGGACGAGCGGGAACCCTCCACCCCCACCTCGGCGGACCCCCTCACGAGCCCTGCAACGCCCCGGCCTGGCCTGCCACGCCGCGCACCGCCCCGGACGTCGCCGGCGACTGCTCGCTCTTCCACTGAGCGACCGTTTTGCGTAGCTGGAAGTAAGCGATGCCTCCGGGGATCGTCGGCAGCCAGAAGGAGATCGCGCGGTAGGAGAGCACGGCCAGGACGGCCAGGTCGAAGGACACGCCGAACGCGGCGAAGGCCCCGATCATGCCGCCCTCGACGCCCCCGAGGCCACCCGGCAGGGGAAGCAGGTTGGCGAGCGTCCCGACGAAGTAGCACATCCAGATCACCGACAGCGGGGGCGGAGAGCCGAACGCATGGAACATCGCCCACAGCACGAGGATGTCGAACGTCCACCACACGATCGCCCCGAGCAGCCCGGGACGCCGTTCGCGGATAAGGTCCATCGCGGTGCGCACGCCGCTGGCCGCCAGAGCGGGTGCGGCGACCGTGCTGTTGGTCAGGTGGGCCAGGCGGCTGGGGCCCGTCGACCATGCGTGCAGGCGGCGCTCGAGGTCCTTCGGCAGCAGCGCGATCGCCCCCGTCACCACGAACAGCACGAAGCCCGCGATCGCCGGCACGACCGTGATCGCGAACGAGCCCCCGCCCGGGAAGGCGCCCGTTGCGAGGGCCACCCCGTCGATCAGCAGCGAGCCGGCGTAGACGGCGTACAGGAGCGCCATGAAGGCGACCATCCGGCAGGCCACCAGCCGCGGCTCCATCCCCGAGCGGCGCAGCGCCCAGGCGGTCAGGGCGATGCCGCCGGCGCCCGCCGCGGCGAACAGGCGCGTGGCCACCAGGCCGGCCATCGTGATCTGGTAGCTGACCCGCCAGGAGATCCGCGAGCGGCCGCGGGCGAACACGGTTCGAAACAGCACCACGTAGCCGCCGAACGACACCACCTCGAAGGCGACGCCGACCGCGACCCACCATTTGTCCCCCTTCTCGATGCGTTTGACGTCCTCGCTGACGCCCGCGAGCTTGGGTAGCACCAGGTACAAGAAGGCGACGATCGAGACGGCGAACAGGCCGAAGGCCAGCAGCTGCCGGCGGGTGAGCCGCACGCGCGGCATCTCGTCCTCGCCGACGTGCTCGACCTGCTCCCCCGGCCCCATGGGTGCCATGGGGCCGCCGGCGGCGACCGCCGGCCGCTGCTCGGGCGCTGCCGCGGTGCCCTCTCCAGCCCCCTCGGCCGCCGGCGTCTCGCCGGGTTCGGGCGCGGGTGCGTTCACCCCCTCGGAGGAGGTGTCGGTGGTCTCACGTTCGCGCCCCCCGCGATCCGCCCGCCGAACGGCGACTCTCACCCGCACTCCGCTCAGGCCTCCCCGTGTGCCATCTCCTCCAGCCGCGAGACGATGCCCGCGGCACGCCTCAACGGCTCCGTCGCCTGCGGGGCGAGCCGCTTGACGGCCGCCGTCAGCGCCACCCCCCCGAGCAGATCGACCAGGTAGTGCTCGCCCAGGTAGACCAGCGCGAAGCCGAGCGTGATCAGATACCCGTAGCCGACCATCCCCGCTCCACTACCCGTCTCGGCGAGCAGCGACGCGGCCATCAGGGATGTAGCGAAGTGCAGGGAAGGCATTGCAGCCAGCGGGTTACCCCCGAACACACTGTAGAGGGAGCCCCAGCCGTCTCGCCAGAAGAACTCGCCGTACTCGACCATCATTCGCCGCACCTCGAGCGCCTCCTGCCCATCCTCTCCCCGGGCGGCCGCGTACCACGGCGGGGCCGTGGGCAGCACCCAGTAGAAGGTGGCGCCGATGTCGAACACCGCATAGGTGAGGGTCGCGGCGCGCGTGAACCGCTCCGGGCGGCGCCACATGATGTACAGGATCGCGCTGTGGGGCACCAGGAACCAGCTCCAGTGCGCCCACACCAGCACCCGGTCGAGCACCCGCCAGCTGGGGCCCTCCGGTCCGGTGCGGGCGAGGGCGCGCTGCAGGCGAACGCTCGGCAGCTGGCCGAGGCCGAGCACGCGGTCGGCGACGATCGGGTAGCGGATGTGAACCCGCTGCGCCTGTGCGTCCGCGTCGTCGTGGGGGGTCTTGTAGGCGGCGACGTAGGCCCACATCTGCAGGCAGCAGGTGGCGACGTCGCGGCACCTGGAGCGGCGGGTCGCGACGCACAGCCCCACCGGCGCGGCGAACGCGACGGTCTGCATCGCCAGCGGAGGCGCCGGCACGCGACGTCGCAGCAGCGGGGCGGCGACGCCGGCGAGCACCACCCCCCACGCGGCTGCCCGGATCGCGTTCGACCGCGACACTGGGCGGGGAGTATATGCCCGGGGCGGCGGGCCTCTACTCCCGCGCGAGCGTCGCCCCGGCGTCGATCGCGGCCTGCACGAGCGCGCTCACGACGGGGCTTTCCGGATCCGCCTCGGGGTGCCACTGCACGCCGAGCACGAACCGCCGGTCCGGCAGCTCGATCGCCTCGGGGAGCTCGTCGAGGTCGGAGATGCCGCTCACCACGAGGCCCTTTCCCAACCTGTCCACGCCCTGGTGGTGGTGGGACTTGGTCACGTGCACGAGCTCTCCCGCCGCGCTCGCCGCGAGCGAGTCCTCGATCAGCATCACGTCGTGCTCCGCCCCCTCGAAGGAGCCCAGCACGCGGCGGTGGTCGCCGTGGCCCACCAGTTCGGGCAGGTGCTGGACCAGCGTCCCTCCGAGGGCGACGTTGATCAGCTGCATCCCGCGGCAGATCCCGAGCACCGGCACGTCAGCCCCGATCGCCGCGCGGGTGAGGGCGATCTCGAAGGCGTCGCGCTCGGGCACCGTGTCGTGCGTCTCGGGATGGGCCGGCTCGCCGTAGCTAGAGGGGTCGATGTCGGCGCCGCCGGCGAGCATCAGGCCGTCGATCAGCTCCAGCACCTCGCCCGGCTCGCGCGCCGCGTGCTCGTCGGGGGCCAGCAGCAGCGCCAGCCCGCCGGCCCGCTGCACCGCCGCTATGTAACCGATCGGGACCAGCGCGGCGGTCTGGTCCCAGACGCTCCAGCTTGCGCGCTCGAGTGCCGTGCAGATGCCAATCACGGGCCTTTGCATGCGACAAACCATAGGATCCCGACGAGCCGGCACGCGGCGCGCGGATTGCGAGGCGTCCTCCGGCCGGGTCCTTTCGGCTTTCAGAGGAGACCATGAGCGAGACGACGACCGAGCTTCAGACCGTCAACGTGCACATCCGCGACGGGGCGGCGACGGTGGAACTGAACCGCCCCGAGGTGCTCAACGCCTGGAACGGCCAGCTGGGTGACGACCTGGGCGCGGCGATCGAGCAGATCGCCGCCGACGATGAGGTCAGGGCGGTGCTGCTGACGGGCGCCGGGCGCGCATTCTCCTCGGGGGCGGACCTCAAGGACGTCGGCGGCGGCTTCACCACCGAGGACGGGCGACCGGACGTGTACAGGACGCTGACCGAGCGCTACCACCCGATCATGAAGGGGATCCGCGAGCTGCCCAAGCCGGTGGTCGCGGCCGTCAACGGCCCCGCCGTGGGCATCGGCTGCTCGCTGGCGCTGTGCTGCGACCTGATCCTGGCGGCCGAGAGCGCCTACTTCCTGCTCGCGTTCGTGAACATCGGCCTGGTCCCCGACGGCGGATCCTCGCTGTTCGTGCCGACCCGCATCGGGATGGCGCGGGCCACCGAGCTGTCGATGCTGGGCGAGCGCCTGCCCGCGCAGAAGGCACTGGAATGGGGCCTGATCAACCGGGTCGTGGTCGACGAGCTGCTGACCGAAGAGGCGGCCGCGCTGGCGACACGGATGGCGGGCGGCCCGACCCGTTCGTTCGCCGGCACCAAGCGCCAGCTCAACAACTGGCTGTACCAGCGCATGGACGAACAGCTCGAGCTCGAGGCCCAGATCCAGCGGGAGATGTCCCAGAGCAAGGACTTCATGGAGGGCGCGCTGGCCTTCATGGAGAAGCGCCCGCCGCGCTTCACCGGCGCCTGAGAGGGTCTCGTGGCATTTGTCATCAAGCGAGCCCCGCGAGGCTCCCAATAGAATCCGCCGCGCCTTGGGCCAGATGAGCACCCTCCTCGCGTTCTTCACCCCTGAGTCCGGCGGCTCACCGAACGCGAACGAAATCGACAGCCTCTACAAGGTCGAGCTCGTGATCGCGCTGATCATCTTCGTCGCGGTCGAGGGGGCCCTCGCCTACGCGCTGATCCGCTTCCGCAAGCGCAAGCACGCCGTCCCCGCCCAGATCCGCGGCAACACCCGCCTGGAGTACGGCTGGACCATCGCCGCCGCGTTGATCCTGGTGGCGCTCGCGGGGCTGACCTTCTCGAAGCTGTCCTCGATCGAGAACCCGCCCAACTCGAGCGCCGCCGGCTACAACGCCTCCGAGGACGGGCAGCTGCTGTACGCGAGCTCCAAGCGCAAGCTACCCCCGAACGGCAAAGCGCTGAACATCACCGTGATCGGCCGTCAGTACATCTGGCAGTACATCTACCCGGGCGCCACCGAACCGGACGGCCTCGGCGCGCCCTACTCCTACGAGGAAATGGTCGTGCCCACCGAAACCACGATCTCGCTGGACATCGTGTCAGCCGACGTGGTCCACTCGTGGTGGATCCCCAAGCTCGGCGGCAAGTTCCAAGCGGTGCCCGGCTACCACAACTACACCTGGTTCAAGGTCCCCAAGCCCGGCGTGTTCAAGGGCCAGTGCGCGTTCCTGTGCGGACGTCTGCACGCGCGCATGCTCGCCACCGTACGAGCGGTGCCGCCGGCGCAGTTCGAAGCGTGGCTGGCCAACCAGAAGCGGCTCATCTCGCAGGCCAACCAGGAAGCCAAGGTGGCCCGCGAAAAACTCGGCGCCCAGACCGGCGCCGGACAGGTCGAAAACCCCTAACCCCCACCCCTGCAGGAGCGCATCAGCCCCAAGATGGCCACCTACGTAGCCCCCGTCCCCCACGTCAGCGCCCACGCCGTCGAGCCCAAGCGGACCGGCTGGACGCGCTGGCTGACCACGACCGACCACAAGGAGATCGGGATCATGTACATGGTCTCGACCTTCGTGTTCTTCCTGCTGGGCGGGGTCGAGGCGCTGATGATCCGCCTGCAGCT
>DATJBO010000113.1:0-21374 GCA_035515315.1 Solirubrobacteraceae bacterium | reverse complement strand
TTCGGAGATCGTGGAGCCTTCGAGCTTCAGGCCCGTCTTCAGGCCGGGGACGTTGTAGGAGATCGTGATCGCCCCCAGGAACATCGGGATCTGGATCGCCGGGCTCCCGTTCTTGGCGATCGCCGCTTCGTCTGCCGGCTTCAGCGGCGGGTCGCTGGCGCCGAAGTCGACGGTCTTGGACGCCAGCGAGGTGATGCCGGCTCCGGAGCCGACGGCCTGGTAGTTGACGGTCAGGCCCGAGCTCTTCAGTTCGGAGGCCCACTGTTCGTAGACCGGGGCGGCGAACGTCGAGCCGGCGCCGGAGATCGTGGCTGATGGTCCGCTGGTGGTGGTGCCGGAGCTGGAGTTGCTCGAGCTTCCGCATGCGGCGAGTGCGACTGCGAGCACCACGCTGGCCGCGATCGCGGCCACCTTCGAGTTGATCACTGGGTCTCCTCTGGATGGATTGTCGCTGGACTGCGCTCCCGGCGGTCAGCCTCGACTGCACCGCCCGGCGCGTGCGCCTCTACCCGGCGCCGATTGGTTCCTACCGGAGCGGGGAGAGTCTCGTCAGTGGACGGGCACGCCCATGTGAACATTTTGTGAAGGCTGGGGTTGGAAGCGGTAACCGAAGCCCGGGTGCGTGTGGATGAACTGGCGGTCCGGAACGGCCGCCTCGAGCTTGCTGCGGAGCTTGCTCACGTACACGTCCACCGAGCGGTCGCGAGCGCGCAACTCGGTGCCCCACACGCTGCGGTACAGGTCCTCGCGCTTGACGATCGTCCCCTGACGGCGCACCATCGCGACCAGCAGCTCGAACTCCCGCACCGACAGCGTGAGCGCCCGTCCCCGGGCGAGCGCGAGCCCCTCGTGGGGGCGAATCTCGAGCTCGCCGGCGTGGAGCGTCTCCGTGTGGGCGCCGCTGGCAGGTGTGACCGCCACGGAGCGAAGCGTGCCAGGCGCCGTTCTGCATCCCGTTGCAAACTCGTGATCTTGTGGTGAAGAAACGGTAAACCGCATGTGGCGGTGTGAGCGCCGGCCGCGTGAGGCATATCCTTGCGCGATGAGCTTCGTCGCGACCCGCCAGGACGCCACGCTGATGGAGCTGGTGGAGGAGGCGGGACGCAACGTGCAGCGTTGCGGTCTGCTGCTCAACGACCTGCTCAGGGATTATCCGGAGCGCGCCCCGCTGGCGCAGGACCTGAAGGTGTGCGAGCAGGAAGGGGATCGCATCACCCACGACATCATCCACCGCCTCGCCGGCCGCGGGCGCGTGCGCGCGCCGTTCGACGCGGGCGACGGCTACGCGCTGGCGACCGCCCTCGACGACATCGTCGACCACTCCGAGCACGTCGCCGCGCAGCTCAGCCTCTACGGGGTCGAGGCACCGATGGAGCAGGCGGTCGAGTTCACCGAGGTGCTCGTGGGCGCCGGGGAGCAGATCGCCCAGGCGCTCCGCTCGCTACGCACCGGAACCGAGCTGGGGCCGCACCTGGTCGAGATCCACCGTCTCGAGAACGAGGGGGACAGGCTCCAGCGCGACGCCGTGGCCTCCCTGTTCGCCGGCGGGATCGACCCGATGGTCGTGATCCGCTGGAAGGACATCTTCGAGTCGCTCGAGGCCGCCGTGGACGCGTGCGAGCACGTCGCCCACGTGCTCGAGGGCATCACCCTCAAGCAACACCGTCGTCGTCGCCGGCGCTGAACCGCCCCGGGCGGAGCGGTGCACGGAACTCGCCGGCGCTGGCTGGTGGGTGCGGCGCTGGCTCGTGGGTGCGGCGCTGGCTGGTGGGCGCGGCGCTAGCTGGTCGGCGCGGCACTGAGCTGGAGCTTCGCGCCCGAGGGGTCGCCGATCAGGAACAGCTGCATGTGGGAGGCGCCGTGCGCCGGCACTTCGGTTAGCACCGCACGACCGGCCGCGGTGACGCGCCCGCCGCGGCGGGCGACGCCGTAGACGACGACTTCCTGCTCAACGGTGGCGGTCGGGTTGGACACCGTCCCTTCCACGGTGCCCCCGCTGGCGTTCTGTTCGCTCACGTGCGCGCTGACGTGGAGCGGCGAAGAGCCGCCCCCGCCTTCGCCGAGCTTTGCGAACACGCCGGCGGGCGTGCCGGCGGCCTGGACCTGGTCGTCGACCCAGTCGACCGATCCGCCACCGGGGACCGACGGGACCGACGTCAGCGTCACGGAGATGCCCGGCTGGTTGTTGGTGTAGAGGGACCTGCCGGTGGAGTCCTTGACGTAGATCAGGATCGGGACCTTGCGCAACGTCGAGGCCGTGAGGTTGTGAACCGTGACCACCGCGGCCGTCCCTTCGGCCGTGTGCACGATGGCCGTGCCCCGCACCACGACCTTGCTGCTCGGAGGTGCGGCGAGGAGCGCCTTTAGCGGCTCGCGGGCTTCCGAGACGTGCTGGCTGCGCTTGGCCGCGCGTTCGAGCCGGGCGCTCTCTTCGGCGGTTGTCTCGCAGCCGGCGAGCGCCAGCGCCGCGAGCACCGCGAGCGCCGGCCTCACCCGAAGGCCCCGCGGATGTAATCCCGCGTTCGCTGCTGGCGCGGCCGGTCGAAGACCTGCTCGCTGCCGCCGTACTCCACGAGCTCGCCGAGGTGCATGAACGCGACCTCGTCGGCGACGCGGAACGCCTGCTGCAGGTTGTGCGTGACGATCACGATCGCGATGGTCTCCCGCAGCTGCACGATCAACTCCTCGATCGTCGCCGTGGAGATCGGGTCGAGCGCCGAGCACGGCTCGTCGAGCAGCAGTACCTCCGGGCGCGCAGCCAGCGCCCGCGCGATGCACAGGCGCTGCTGCTGGCCCCCCGACAGCGCGAGCGCCGAGCGGTCGAGGTCGCCGGCGACCTCCTCGTAGAGACCGGCACGCCGTAGCGCGTCAGCCACGGCCTCGTCGATCTCCGGCGTGCGCCGCCTGCGGCGGCGTCCGGTGCGCTCGACTAGCGCGTAGGCGACGTTGTCGAAGATGCTCATCGGGAACGGGTTGGGCTGCTGGAAGACCATCGTCACGCGGCGGCGCAGTTCGTTGACCTCGAGGGCGTGGATGTCGGTGCCGTCGAGCGTGATCCGCCCGCTGCGGGCGGCACCCTCCGTCACCTCGGTGAGGCGGTTCAGGGAGCGCAACAGCGTCGTCTTGCCGGACCCGGAGGCGCCGATCAGGGCGAGCACCTCGCCCTGGCGAACCGAGATGCTCACGTCGCGGACCACCCAGTTGCTGCCATACGCGAGCCACACCGACTCCAGGAGCATGCGTTCCTTGATGGCGGTCGGTGTCGGCGCCGGGCGGCGCGAGCGTGCGTGGGCGACCGCTGCCGAAGCTCCGCCGCCGTTCGTCGTCGCGGCCGGGTCCGCGACGGTCGGCTCGCGGTCGACCACGATCCGCCGGATCGGGGGCGGCATCAGCGGGTCCACCCGAGCCTCCCGACCAGGCCCGTCAAGCCATACCAGCGGGGACGCCTGCCCGGTTCCCTCCCGCGCGTGATGCGCGTGACCAGGGCGTTGAGCAGGAGCACCACCATCAACAGCACGAACGCAGCGGCATAGGCCTTTTCGTGCGAGTTGCCCTCGCCGGCCGGCGAGTTGTAATAGACGTAGCTCGTCAGCGTGGAGCCCGTGCCCCGGAGTGTGCCGAGCAACGGTGTGCTGCCGACCGGTTCGTTCTTGATCGTCAGCCCCAGCAGCACGGTCACGATCGCGGTGTCGCCGATGATCCGGCCCATCCCCAGCACCACCCCGCCGGCCATGCTCGGGCGGATCGAGGGCAGCAGCACGCGCCAGATCGTCGTGGCGCGCGTCTTGCCGAGCGCGAAGGAGGCCTCGCGGACGCGGTTGGGGACCTGTTCGAGCGCCTCGTAGGTGGCCGCCACGATCAGCGGCATGGCCAGCAGCGCCATGAACAGCCCGGCGCACAGGAACGACTCCCCGAGCGAGCCCTGGGGCGAGCCCTGCGAGAGGAAGCTGAGGAACCCCTTCGAGACGATCAGCAGCCCGAACAGCGCGAGCACGATGCTCGGCACGCCGGCGAGGATCTCGATCGAGGAGCCGACGACGCGGGCGAGCCACCGCGGGCTGCGGTACTCCGACAGCCACACGCCGAGCGCGATCCCCACGGGGGCGGCGACCGCGGTGCCGATCGCCGTCACGATGAAGGTCCCGATGATCGGGTCCAGGAAGCCCCCGCTCTGCGTTTGGCGCAGCGAGGCGGCCGGCGACTTGACGAACAGTTCCGGGCGCAGGTAGGCGATCCCCTTCACGAACATGAACGCCACGATCGCGACGGCGATCACGCACAGCCCGATCCCCGTGACCCAGCACAGCCAGTAGCAGACACGGTCGATCAGCGGCCAGGAGGAGACACCTTCGCGGGGCGCCGGGAGCGCCTCGGGCGGCACCGCCGCGGGCGACACGGACAGACTCGCCATCAGGCCCGCACCCCGTAGCGCTTCATCGGCTGCTTGGCGGCCCAACCGGCGAACGACAGCATCGTCGCCGACAACAGCAGCACCGCGGCCATCGCGTAGATCGTGTGGCTCAGGGTGGCGATCGTGAGGCCCTCGGATTCCTGGAAGATCATCGCCGCGAGCGGCCTCACGGGCTCGAAGAAGAAGGTCAGCCCGTCGAGCGGATTGGCGGCGAACGCGGTCCCTCCTGCGACCATCGCGAGCATCACGGCCTCGCCCAGGGCGCGCGCGGTCGCGAGCACGGTCGCGGCGGCGATCGCGGGCCAGGCCGTGCGCAGCGACACACGCCAGATCGTCCGCCAGCGGTTGACGCCGAGGGCCGCCGAGCCCTCCCGCCAGGAGTCCGGAACGGACTGCAGCGCGTTGGCGGTGAGGGCGATCATGATCGGCAGGATCATCACCGTGAGGATCAGCGACGCGGTCGTGAGGTTGGCGCCGTTGAGCTGCACGACGTAGATCACCGACTGCTTGCGGGAGTTGCTGATCAGGTGTTCGTTGATCCAGGGGGCCAGCGCGAGGATGCCGATCAGCCCGTAGATCACCGACGGCACCCCCGCCAGCAGCCGCACGACCGGTTCCACGGCCCGCCGGGCGCGTGTGGGCGCGAATTCGGTCAGGAACACGGCCGCCAGCGTCGAGATCACGAGCGCCAGCACGACCGCCACGACGGTCGTCACGACCGTCCCCCAGATCAGCGGCCAGGCGCGGAAGTAGGCGAGCCCGTGGCCCGGCAGGGGCGTCCCTTCGCGCATCACGCGCAGCTCGGTGGAGACGTCGCCGCCCGAGCCGAACCAGTTCAGGCCGTTGTAGGAGAACGACGGCCATGCCTTGACCACGACCGTCACGACCATGAACGCGATCAGCGCGAAGGCGCCGAACGCGAGCGCGCCGAGCAACAGCTCGGCGCGTTTGTCGGTGCGTACCGCCGCGGCGAGTTCGGGGCGCAACTGGCTCGCTGGTGCGGCGGCCATCCGAACGCTCGGCTGCCCCTCCGCCACGCTCAGTGGATCGCGATCCAGCTCGAGTTGATGATCTTGTCGGCGGTCTTGTTGCCGCTGGTGATCCAGTTGATGAACTTCGCGGCTTCGGCGCTCGGCGGTTTTTTCGTGACCATCCAGAAGTTACGCACGCCGCCGTACTGCCCCGACCGGGCGTTGTGCAGGCTGCACGGGATGCCCTTGTAGCCCACGGGGTTGGTCCCGCCGGTGTACGCGAACGACACGAACCCGATCGCCTGTTTGTCGGCCTGGATGGACTGCTGCTCCAACCCGTTGGAGGTCTCGGTGCTGGCGCTGGGTGACACCTTCGTGGTTTCGCCAAGGAAGATGTGCTGGAAGGCGTCCTGTGTACCGGAGGCGCCGTCGCGGTCGAACAGGTCGATCGGCCCGCCGATCTTGGCGCCCGGGACTTCGCTCCACTCGCGGATGCTGCCCGTGAAGATGCCGTACACCGTTTCCTGTGACATGTTGGTGACCGCGTTCGCCTTGTTGGTGATCACGCACACGCCGTCGCGCGCGATCTTCGTGAACACGAGCCCGTGGGGGTCGACTCCGAGGATCGGGTCGCGCGAGGAGTCACCGATATCGAACCGTCCGCTCGCGGCACCGTTGATGCCGATGTCCGACTCGCCGCCGCTGACGCTCGGCGCCGGGATGTGGGGGTAGGCCTTGTGGTAGGCGCCCGCGAGTTTCTGCATCAGCGGGAGAACCGAAGTCGAGCCGCCGACGATCAACCGGCGGGCGGCGGCCGCTGACGGAACGGCCACGGCGAGGACGACGACTAGGCATGCGATGAGGGTTCGATGCGCGCGCAAGGCTTGCTCCTTTGCGAGACGTGGAAGGTTGTGCGAATCAGCTCCTGCGGCGTTCACCAGAACGCCGAGCGGGACAACAAGCCACGCTGGCGATCGATGCGGTCGTCGCGCAACACGGCGAACCCCGGGCCGGAAGCCTCGCGCGCCGGTCCTGCGGGCATGTTTCGTTTTTGTGAACGCGTGGCCGTCTCGTCTGGAGTGGTGCACTGTGGTCCGCGGCTGGGGTGTTTCTTTTTTGTGAACGACTGGCCGTCCCGCCCTCCGGACGTCGCGCTCAGCTCACGTCGCCCCGGCACCCGCGATGTGTCGTTTTTGTGAACGCCCGTTGCTTTTCGCCAGCTGCCGTGTGAGGGTGGCGACGGCACCGACTGGGCAGTGCGGCCTCCCCCCGCAGTGGGGAGGGCACGCGAGCCTCCGTCGCTGTTCATCGACCGGCGGCTGGGACTCCCATGTCGGCCGCCACGCCCACCGCCCAGCGCGACGAGCCCGATCAGATGACAGACGAGCCCACTCAACGCCAGCCAGCCATGAGCAACGGCCGTGGCTCGGACGCCGCCAGGGCCTCCGTGCGCAGCGGGCTTGCCAAGAAACGAAACCCGGCACTCGTCACGATCGGAGACTTCGCCTCCGGCACCCGGCGCTTCCTCACGCGCGACCCGCTGTCGCTGTTCCTGCTGCTCGCCTCGATCGGGCTGGCGATCACCTTCGCGCTCTTGCTCGGCTCGATCCAGCCGAGCAGCTCCGGCCGGCAGGTTCCGCTGAGCACGGTCCAGCAGCTCGCCAAGAAACACGAGATCGCGACCGCACTGCTGCTCGACCACGACGATCGCGTGGAGGTCAAGACCACCGGCAAAGCGCCGATCCTGCGCGCCGACGGGACGCTCCCGCCGGCTCCGGCACCCGTCACGCCGCACCACCACGGCAAAGCTGCGACCGGCTCGACGGCCTCGACCGGCTCGACGGCCTCGACGGGGGGGACGGCCTCGGCGGCCGGTGAAACCTCGACCGGCGGGAGCGGCTCCACGGCGGGCAGCGCCTCGACGGGCACTGAAGCCCCGACGGGTGGCAGTGGCCCGGCGGGTGGCAAAGCCGAAAAAGCCACGCGGCATCAAGCCGCCGCGGTGATCGTCCCGACCGGGGTTCAGCCGCTGTGGGCCTCGTACCCGTCCTCGGGCGCCCAGACCCAGCAGCTCTACAACGAACTGCTCGCCGGCGGCGCGGTCCTGGCCGTCGACCAGCAGTCTTGGAAGTCGACGCGCACGATCATCGTGCAGTTCCTGATCCCGATCCTGCTGCTGGTGTGCCTGTTCTCGCTGTTCACGCGGGTCGGCGCCGAAGGGGCCGCGGGCGGGATCGCGGCCTTCTCGCAGTTCACCGGCAAGGGCAGGCGCAAAGGCAAGGGCAGCGCCGACCGGATCACGTTCGCCGACGTCGCCGGAGCCGGGGAAGCGGTGGCCGAGCTGCGCGAGATCCGCGACTACCTGGCCGACCCGAGCAAGTACCTGCGGGTGGGCGCGGCGGCGCCCAAGGGCGTCCTGCTGGTGGGCCCGCCGGGCACGGGCAAGACGCTGCTGGCCAAGGCGGTCGCCGGCGAAGCCGACGCCGCGTTCTTCTCGCTGTCGGGCTCGGACTTCGTCGAGTCGCTCGTCGGGGTCGGCGCCGCACGCGTGCGGGACCTGTTCCGCAAGGCGCGCAAGGCGGCGCCGGCGATCATCTTCATCGACGAGCTCGACGCCGCGGGACGCAAGCGCGGCGCCGGGATCGGCCAGGGCAACGACGAGCGCGAGCAGACGCTCAACCAGATCCTCGTCGAGATGGACGGCTTCGCCGGCGACGGCGGGCTCGTGGTGATGGGTGCGACGAACCGGCCCGACATCCTCGACCCCGCACTCCTGCGGCCCGGGCGCTTCGACCGGCAGGTCGTGATCGACACGCCCGATGTCCACGGGCGCCTGGAGATCCTGCGGCTGCACGGTTCCAAACGGCCGCTCGCGCCCGGCGCCTCGCTCGAGGAGGTCGCACGCGAGACCCCAGGGTTCAGCGGCGCCGAGCTCGCCAACGTGATCAACGAGGCCGCGCTGCTGAGCGTCCGTGACGGGCGGGCGCAGATCGACCAGGCGGCGCTCGAGGAGGCGATCGACCGCGTCGTGGCGGGGCCCGCCAAGCACCACATCCTCACCGAACAGGAGCGCTGGCTGATCGCCATCCACGAGGCCTCCCACGCCGTCGTGACCGAGGCGCTGGGTCATGCCACCTCGACGCGCAAGCTGTCGATCGTCGCGCGCGGGCGCCAGCTCGGCACGGCCGCCCACATGCTCTCCGACCGCGACCAGCTGATCATGACCGAGCACGACCTCCAGAGCCAGCTGATCGTGATAGCGGCCGGCCTGGCGGGAGAGCGGATCGCCTTCGGCCAGACCTCCACGAGCGTCAACGACGACCTCCACGCCGCGACGAACCTGGCGCGCAGCATGGTCACGTCCTACGGGATGTCCGACACCGTCGGGCTGGTAACGATCGGAGAGAAGAGCGGTGAGGTGTTCCTAGGAGCCTCCCTGCAGGATCTGGGCTCGGTCGGGCCGGAGACGCTCAACCTGATCGACCACGAGGTCCAGCGCCTGGTCGGCGAGGCCGAGGCCCGCGCCGCAGCGATCCTGGAGCGCAACTGGAACAGCGTCGAGGAGACCGCCGGGGCTCTGCTCGAGCAGGAGACCCTCTCCGGGGTCGCCCTCGACGCGGTGCTGTCAACCGTGCAGGAGATCTCGCTGGAGGAGCTTCGCGACGTGCGCCGCCCGGCCTCCCGCCGCGACCCCGAGCAGACGCCGTGAAGCTGCGCAGGCCGTCGCCGGCGCTCGTGGTTGCGTGCGTCGCGCTGGTCTTCTCGACGACCGGGCTCGCCGACGCGGCACGGCACGCGATCGTGAGCGCCGTCGCGGGGCATCCGCTCGCCACCAAGCCGCGACCCGGCGCGATCCTCGTGCTGGGCAAGAACGGCAAGTTCCCCGCGAAGGCGATCCCGAAGGTGCACGAAGCCTCCCGCGTGGGGGGCAAGACGGCACAGCAGCTCGCGGGTAGCTGCCCGCCCGACACGGTGGACCTCGGCACCTACTGCATGGAATCGGCTCCCTACCCGTTGCAGAAGGAAGACCTCGGCAAGAACAACTTCATCTTCGCCAGCAAGGCCTGCGCCAAGGCCGGCGGGTGGCTGCCCTCCGCCTCGGAGTTGGTCGGCGCGGCCGAACGCGTGAAGCTCGAGTCGACGATCCACGACTCCCAGCTCACGGCCACGATCGACCTCGACCCGACACGTGGTCTCAAGGACGAGCGCGAGATGAGCTCGACGCTGATCACGACCGAAGCCGGGCCGGCGGCGGCCGGCTTCGAGGGGGTCAGCGAAGGCACCACCGGGAACCCGCGCCAGGGCCAGCCCAACCCGACCCAGTACACGGCCGTCCCGCTCCCCGAATCGCTCCAGTACGTGACCGTCTACAGCAACCACCAGCAGGGCGGGTTCGCAGGGTCGGAGCCGGTGAACAACCCCGAGAACTTCCGCTGCGCCTACGACCTGTCCGCCGGCGCGATCAACAAATCGACCTCCTGAGCGGCCATGTGCGCCTCGCCTCAAAGGGCGTGCCGAGCCGGTCGTGAAGATCCCGTGAAGGAGAGACGTGAACTGCCACGGACGGGCATCGCGCTTCTTATTCTCGGCCGGGAGATGGGCCCGAGAGCGTCGATCGAGATGCTCATGCCGCGCGCCTGCGCGTTGCTCGCCGGCGTGCTCCTCGCCCTGGCGATGGGGGCCTCCCGCGCCGACGGCGTGATCCTGCCCGCGACGACGCTCGACGGGCCCGGCGAGGACATCGTGGGCTTCGGCGGCGCGGCGATGGCCGAAGACGGGACCGGCGGCGTGGTCTACCTCAAGCGGGTCGAAGGCGTCACCCACGTGTTCGTCTCGCGCTTCGTCGGCGGCCGGTGGCTGGCACCGATCCGCGTCGACATCGAAGAGCCCTACGGCGCGAGCTGGCCGCGCATCGGCGCCGCCAACGGGGGCGAGCTGATCGTCTCGTGGGCCACCCCGTTCGCGACCCGCAACGGCAAGCCCGTGTACGAGCTGCTCGGCTCGGAGCTCGGCCCCGGAGCCGAAAGCTTCGGGCGCGCGATCTTCATCGACTCCAACATCGAAGAAGCGACCGCCACGGACCCGGACCTGGCCGTCAGCTCGAGCGGCCAGGCCGACATCGTCTACCGCGTGGTGCAGCCGCAGGCAACGGACATCGCCCTGCTGCGACCCGGCGATGTGGTGGAGCAGGTGCGCCTCGCGCACTTCAACGGCCAGCGGTGGTCGAACCTCGGGGCGATCAACCGCAACCCATCGTCCTCGATGCGTGCGCCCACCCAGGCCAACGCCCCTGCGATCGCGATCGGCCCCACCGGCAACGCGGTCGTCGTGTGGCAGGAGCCCGACGTCGAAGGCGTGGCGCGGGTCTGGGCCAGGCGCCTGTTCGGCACCACCGTGGACTATGTGATGCCGGTCAGCGCGACTACGTACAACGTGGTGCCGATCAGCACCGACGCGGACGCTCCGAGCGTCGCCTTCTCCCGTCTGGGTCAGGCCGAGGTCGCCTATCGCCAGCCGGGGGGCCCCGGCTCGCCGCTTCCCGGGCCACGCATCTTCCTCAACGTCCTCCCCGACGGGGAATCCGCAAACGGCGCGGAGTTCGAAGGCGCACGCGTGCTCGACCCGGGCCTGGGCGGGGGAGCAGCCGCCGTCGTCGGGCCGCCGAGCATCGACATCGACGAACAGCAGGGGATGCGCCTGCTCTACGACGCCAACGGCACGCCACGGGTGATCGAAGGCGCCGGCAGCGCGACCTCCCCCGGGGTCTCGCTGGGGCCGCCGTTCGCGGGCGCCGAACCGTTCGCCGTCAGCGTGATGGACCCCCAGGGGGGCGGCGTGTCGGCCTGGCCGAGCGAAGAGTCGCCGGGCCATCCCGCCGTGGCCGTGCGCGAGGACTTCCCCGGCGGGGCCTTCCAGACGGGGCTCGTGTCGGGCGGAGCGGGCGGCGAAGTCGGTGAACTGTCCGTCGGGCGATCGGGTCTCGGCGACGGCATCATCGCCTTCCGCCAGGGGGAGTTCGGAAACGCAGCGATCGTGGCGGCACAGGCGACCGCCCCCCCGGCCCCGTTCGTGGTCACCGTCCCGAAAGCCTGGGTGCGGCCGTCGCAGGCGCAGGCGTCGTGGCTGGCGGCCCCCAGCGCCGCGGGTCCGATCACGTATCGGCTCGTCCTCGACGGCCACGTCGGACACGCCGTGGTCGCAGGCAAGCTCACCGCCAAGGTCGATCCCCGCGGGCTGTCCTCGGGCCGCCACCGGCTGCAGGTCCTGGCGGTCGACCGCAACGACCAGTCCACCTTGAGTGCTCCGGCCAAGCTGCTCGTCGCCGGCGTGCCCCCGCGGGTGAAGATCGTGCGGGCGGGCAGGCGAGGGGGCGTGTCGGTGACCGTCAGCGACCGATACGCAGGCGTCGCGAAGCCCAAGGTGAGCGTCAGCTTCGGCGACGGCTCCTCGGCCCGCGGACGGGTCCGCGTGCACCATCGCTATGCGCGCCCGGGCGTCTACCTGGTCACCGTCCGTGCCCGTGACCGCATCGGCAACGCCGGCACGGTGCGCCGCTGGGTGAGCGTGCGATGAACGCGCTCGCGAAACGTGCGGGTCGGAGACGGCTCGGCGTGGGCCTGGCCGTTGGCGTCGCCGCGATGACGCTGGCTGGGGCGGGGGCGGGGCCTGCGATGGCGGACATCTTCAGCCCGATCGAACTGGTGACGGCGGGAACGCTGGGCGCCGGGCAGCTGCAGCAGGCCGAATACGCCCACGACAGCGTGATCTGCTCCGACGGCTCGTATGTCGTCTTCGACGGGTCGGTGGGCGGCGTCAGCGGCGTCTGGCGGGTGAATCTCGCCACCAGGCAGATGCAGCAGGTGGCGGGCGGGGATGCGCTGCTGCCGTCCGTGAGCGCGGACGGCCGCTACGTGAGCTTCACGACCAACCAGAGCGCAGCGCAGCTCGCGGCCGACACGCGGGGGCTCGAAGGCGAACCGCCTGCGAGCGAAGCCGAAGGGCCGCCGGGCCCGGACAACGTCTACGTCCGCGACATGGATCTCGCACCGGGCGAGGCCGGCGCGTTCACCGTCGCCTCCGCGCCCGACGGTTCGAGCGAGCCGCTCTCCTACTCCGAAGGCGGCACCGAACTCGGCTCCGTCGCCAGCGGTGGCTCGGCGATCAGCGCCGACGGACGTGAGGTCGCGTTCGTGACCACGGCCGTCTCGAACCTCGCCGGACCGGGAACCCCCGCCCTGCAGGTGGCTGTACGACGGCTCGACAGCGGCGAAACGGTCCTCGTCAGCGGCGAATACGAACCGGCCGGCGGTCAGACCAGCGACCGGCCCGTAGCGGCCGGTGGACGGGGGGCCGCATATGGCGACGTCGTCAAGTTCCCGACGCAGGACCCCGAATACAGCAAGTGGACCGAAGCCCGCCCGCCGGGGGCGGCGATCAGCGCCGACGGCACAACGGTCGCGTGGATGGGCGTGAACATCGGCCTGCAGGCACGCATGCTGCCGGGCGAAGCGCCCCTGTCCGAATACACAGAGCCGCTGTGGCGGCGGATCGCGGCGCCCCAGACGCCGACCGAGCGCATCACCGGTGGCTCGGATCCGGCCAACCCGGCCTGCGCGCTCTCGGGCGAGGACGCCCTGCCCGCCCATCCGTCCCCAAGCGACCCCTGCCAGGGACCGTTCCTGGCCCATCCCGAGGAAGCGGAACCGGGCAGTGGCGTCGGCGGCATCTTCAGCCAGCGCGGGGAAGCCAAAACCTCGCCCGGCGAGTTCGTGCCGCGGCTCAGCGCCGACGGCTACACGGTGGCCTTCCTGTCCCGGGCGGAGCCGATCGGGCTCGGCGAATTCTTCAACCAGGAACGCGAAAGGGGAGAGCAGGCGGACATCTATGTCGCCGACATGCGCCCGGGCCTCACGCGCGACGGAGCGCTCACGACGCTCACGCGCATCGGTGGAGCGAGCGGAGCGGAATCCGACGGGATCAGCGAATTCGCGCTGGCCGAAGACGGGCGGGACGTGGCGTTCACGACGCGCCGCAGCGAGTTCCGGCTCGCGTTCCCGGCCTTCGTGAGCGCCACCCTCGCCGAACCGGGCCTCGGCGAACTGTTCTACGTCGACCTGAGTGACGGCACCCTCACCAGGGTTACGCACGGCTACGACGGCGAACCCAGCGAACAGCCCCACAAACGCAAGACGCAGGCACAGGAAGACGCCTACGAAGAACGGCCCACCGCCGGAGCCACCTCGCCCTCCTTCGCCGACGACGGGACGCTGCTGGCGTTCGCCTCCACCGCCTCGAACCTCGTGCCCTACGACGGGAACGGGCCGCAGATCCTCGGAGAGATCGCGGGGCAGCACGACGGCTCCGACAGCTTCGTCGTGGCTCGGGAAACGCCGAGCCCGCTCCCGACCCCGCAGTACATCTCGCCCGCGCCGACGGGCGTCGACGCGGGACCCGCGTGGACGCTGGGCGCCACGGCGCTCAGCCGCCGCGATGGAAGCGTGGCGCTGTACGTGCGCGTGCCCGGCCAGGGCACCCTCGGCGCGAGCGCCCGCAGCGCGATCCTCATCCGCCCGAGCGCGAAGCAGTCGCGCCACGCGCGCAGGCGCAAGGCGCACAAGGTCTCCGCCGCCGCGACGGTCGCGATGCGCACGGTTGCCAGCGCGCACTCCTCCGTGGCGGCGGGGACGGAACTGCTCGCGCTCGTGCTCCGTCCGCACAAGGCCTACGCCGGGCTGGCGGCGCGGGCTGGCGGTCTCTCCGCCACCCTCACGCTCTCGTTCTCGGCCGCCGGGCACCCGGCGCTGAGGCAGCTCTTACAGATCACGTTCCTGAACAAAGCCGCCCCGCGACACCCGGCCCACGCGCGGAGATCCTCCCGCAGGAGGCACGGCCGATGAGGCCCGCGAGCGCGATCATCCTCTGGGTTGCCCTGGCCTCGGCCGCGTTCGCGACGGTAACGGCTCCGGCGCGGGCAGACGAAACAGAACAGCCGCGGTGGCGCCTGGAACAGCCGCTGCTTCCGGGGGCCAGCTGGCCGGTGCCGCTGGGCAGCGTCGGCGACATCGAGTTCCTCGAACCGAACCGCGGACTGTTGATCACCGGCGGCAAAAAGCCGTCGGTCGAACCGGGCATCTGGGCCTATGACGGTGCGGGCTGGCACGAGCTTTCCGACCAGTGCGGCGCCGAACGCGAAGGGCGCATCGCGTGGGCCGGTCCGGACGAGTTCTGGACCGTCTCCGACGGGCGCCCCGGGCAGGCGGCCGAAGGGGCCGGCACGAGCGAGGAACGGCCGGTGCCGCTCAACGGCAACACCCTCTGCCACTTCGCAGCGGGCCAGATCGTAGCCTCATACGCGCACCCGGCGTTCGAAGTCGACTCCTACCAGCAGATGCGGGGTGCCGTGTGCCTGAAACCGACGGACTGCTGGTTCGGCGGCGAACCACTGCCGGAACCCCAGATCGGCGCCTTCCAGCTGCACTGGAACGGCAGCGCGCTGGAAGCCGAACCCTACACGGGCGAAGGCTTTCCGGTGCGCGACATGCTCGCCTTCGACGGCCACATCTATCAGAGCGTCCGCGTCGAAATCCCGCCCGACCGCACCGAACACAGCGAAGCCATCACGATCCCGGTGCTGCATCTGATCAACCCGCCTGGCGCGATCCCCGCCTTCGAACCCGAAGACGAAGCCGGTGCGGGCCTGCCCTTCTACGCAGAAGAAGAGCTTCCCCAGGACCTGGACGCCTTCCATCTGTCGGCGGCGGACGGCGTCCTGTGGGCCGCCGCCGGCCCGCTGCACTCCGCCGGTCAGCTCACGGTGGCGGTTCGCGAAGAAGGCCGCTGGCGGCTGCTGATCGGGCCGCCCTCGCAGGGGGGGCATCAGCTCGAACACATCCTGGCGCCCGAATACCGCGCCGAGGAACAGGCGCTGGTCGGCAGCTCGCCGAGTCAGGCAAGGGTCACCGCCCTCGCCGCCGAACCCGGCGACGGCAGCGTGTGGATCGGTCTCGAGCACGCCGAATCCCAGGACCAGGCGGTGCTCCTGCACCTGGGCGCCCAGGGGGAAGAGCTCTCGGCGCAGATCCTGCCCACCGCGCAGGAACGCGCCGAAGGCGTCGGCGACGACGGCGCCGTGGCCGGGCTCGCCTGCCCGCAGCCGGGCGACTGCTGGATGGCGACGTCGAAAGGGTGGCTCTACCACCTCGCGCGGGCCTCCGAACGGACGCTCCCCCGCAACGGCGACCCCGCCTTCGAACACCTGATCTCCTATCGCCCCCCCGACCTGGGGCTGCCACAGGTCGCCCAGGATGCTCCCCCCGCCGACATCTCGGGCTTTCATGAACAGGGCATCGCCGAAATCGGCTCGATCGCCGAAACCAAGGCGGCGCCCGAATCGATGGTCACGCTGCCGCTGCTCTCGCACGTGCACAGCAAGCTGTTGAAGGGCTCCAAGCTGCAGCTGAGCTTCCACCTCTCGGTCAAGGCAAGGGTCAAGCTCCTCGCACAGCGCAAGAAGGAGGTCGTAGCGGCGACCGCGGCCCACACTTTCGCGGCCGGCAACCGCAGGCTGCTGCTGCAGCTGAACCGCAACCGCTGGCCGACGAAGCTGCGCCTCAAGACGAAGGCGCTCCAGCCGCTGCGCCGCGTCTCGTCGGTGACCGGCGAAGGATCCACCGTCTCGACCGAGACCACGGGCCTGTTCGTCTCGCCGCTGCGCGCTTCCGGCGAACCGCGAGGTCTGCTCCCGTGAGCGTCGGACGACGGGGACGTCCCTACCTGGTGCGCCGGCTGGCCCTCGCGCTCGGCGTGGCCGGCGCGACCACGCTCGTGCTGCTCGTCGCGCTCGGCATCGGCGGGAGCGCCAGCCGCGCCGCCTTCGCTCCCCCGCCGCCGACGGCACAGACGGACGATTCGGTCCCCGCCGGCGACGTCACGATGATCGCGGCAACCCCCGAAGAACCGGGGGCGGGCGGCGGTGAGACATGGGGAATCGGCAGGGAGGTGGGTTCGCAGAGCACGAACCTGCTCGTCCACTACACGAGCCAGCAGGGCTGGGTACGCGGCCCGTCGCTGCCCGAAGGCTTCTCGCTCGCTGCCGACGGCCTGCTCGCCGCCCAGATGACGCCCGGCGGTGCCGGCGCGATGGTCGGCACGATCGCCAAGCGCGAGGTGCTGCTCGTCCGCGACCCGGGCGGCTCCTTCGTGCCGACGGCCGCGGTCCCGGCGGAAGGCGAAGGCGGCGAAGGCGGGGAAGGCGGCGAAGGTGGGGAAGGTGGGGAAGGTGGGGCGGGGCCCGCTCCGCTGCTGGCGGCGGGCGAAGAACTGTTCGAAGCGAAGAGCTCGCGGGGGCCGCTGCTGGCGGCTCTGGACGAACCCGGGGGCGCAGCGGGCGCGCTGGTGGTGCCCGAGCTCACCGGCAGCGGCGAAGTCGAGCACCAGGTCCTGCACTGGGACGGCACGGGCTGGACGAGCGAGCCGATCGAGATCCCCGCGGCGAGCGCCGGCTCCTTTCGCGTGCTCGCGATCGGCGCGAGCTCCCCGCAGAACGCGTGGCTGCTGGGGCAGCTCGCCCCCGGAGCGGGCTATCCGGCGGGCGCCGTCGCGCTGTTCCGGCGCCTAGAAGCGGCGGGATCGTGGACGTGGAAGCCGGTCGCGCTCCAGGCCGGCGGCGGCGACGGAGAAGCGCATCCCCTGTACGTGCCGCTCGCGGGCGGCGAACAGGCGCCGTTCGGGGTTCCCGGTGCAGGACAACCGCCGGGCGTGGAAGGGCAGGTGCTCACCGTGACCGGCGAAGGGGTGTGGATCGACGGCGCCCGCGGCGACCTCGCCGGCCTCGACGCCTCGACGACGCTGTTCTTCGAGCCCGAAGGGAGTGCCGGCGGCAGCATTCAGGCCAGCTGGTGCCTGGCGCCTCCCGCGACGCCGAGCACCTGCTCGTACACGCTGCCCCAGCCCGTGCCCCGCGCGCAGATGCGCAGCGTCGCCTGGCCCGGCGGCGGACCGTACGGACGGCGGGTGATCACGGGCCTCCCCAACGGCGTCAGCCTGCGTCTGGAAGGCGCCACGTTCGTCGAAGTCCTCTCCCTCGGCGGAGGCGCGATCGGCTCGCAGGATCCCGGTGCCGCCCTCGGGGCGGCCTTCTCGAGCCCCAGCGAGGGCTGGCTCGGCGAGAGCGCGCTGCCGGTACACCTGACCACCGCGCCGCAAGCCAGCCAGCTGCGCCCGTGGCCCGTGACCTTCCGGCGCGACCTGCAGGCGATCGCCCCCGCGCCCGGGCAGCCGGTGGCCGCGCTCGGCAGCGAAGCCCTGGCGGTGGGGCTGCAGGGCGCGGTGACGCGTTACAAGCCCGGTCTGGGGTGGCTCCCGGAAAGCCTGTTCGGACCCGGCGAGAACATCAAGCACCCCAACCTTCGCGCGGTCGCCTGGCCGACGCCGAATCGCGCCTATGCCGTGGGCGACGAAGGCAGCGCCGGAGGGGAACAGATGTGGCTGTGGCGGGGAGAAACGGGTCTCTGGGAACCCGACCCGGCCACGCCGATCGACTTCCGGGGCAACCTGCTCGGGGTCGCGTTCGACCCCAACAACCCGGCCCGCGGCTACGCGGTGGGGACGACGGTGCTCGGCAGGGGCGGCATGATCATGCGCTACGGCAAGAGCTGGACCGAAGAAGGCTCGCTGCCCGCCGAAGCGCAGGGGGCCCAGTTCCTCGGCATCGTCTTCGCCGGCTCCGAAGCGCTGGTGCCCTTCGTCAAGCAGCTGAACGCCGAAAAGGGCATCTACGCCGGCGGACTGCTCGCCAACAGCGGCTCGGGCTGGCACGTGGACAGCGAAGCGACCGAACTGATGCAGTCCACCGGGACGCTCCCGTTCGCGGTCGCCGGCCTCGCCGACGGCGGTGCCGCGTTCGCGGCATCCGGGTCGGCAAGCGGGCCGAAGGTGTTCGAGCGCGAAGGTGCGGGCGCGGCCTGGCGCCCGACGCCCACGCCGCTACCCGGTGTCGTCGCCGGCTCGCTGGCGCTGTTTCGCGAAGGGGGCACACTGCGGGCGATCGTCACCGGCAGCGGGGGGCGGCACGTCAGCCGCGACTTCGAAGAACAGGTTCCCCCCGGCGCCCCCGGGCTCGAGCAGGGAGCGATCGAAACCGCGGGCGGCCCCGAAGCGGGTGCGGTGCTGCGTCAGACGGCGACCGGCTGGCGCGACGAGCGCCACGAAGTACAGGTCGGCGAGCCGCCTCCCGGCAACTACGAATTCCAGGACCTCCCCTATACGCCCGATCCCGTGATGGCGATGCTCGTCGACCCCTCCGGCAGCAGCGGCTGGACGGTCGGCGGGCACCTGAGCGAATCGAACAGCGGCAGCGGCGGGGCGCTCGAGACGGCGGACATCGAGCGCTACGGCGAAGGCGCCCGCACCCCCGAAGGCGAGCAGCCGGCGGGCGTTCCTACGCGTGGGTGGGCGACGTTCGCGATCGCCGGCAACGCCGAATGCTTCGATCCGTGCGCGGAACGGTCGCTGGCCGGCGTGGGGCCGCAGGTGTGGCTCGGCTCGGCCGTCTCGCTGGCCGCCACGAGCGGAGCGCGGGCCTTCATCTACACCGGTCCGAGCGTGACCGAAGGCCGCGTCGAGGGGCACCGCTCGGTGCCGATCCCGTTCGCGGCCGAGCTCGAACGCACGCGGGCGATCCTCGCCTCGGGCGTCTACCCCTCCGGAGCCCAGGCGGGCGGACAGCTGCCCGCGTACTCCGTGGCAAGCCCGAACGATCTCGATAACCGGCCGGCCTCGGAAGGCACCGAGCAGACGTTCCAGGACGCGTTCGCGGGCTTCCCCCAGCAGACCCTGGTCGAAGGCAACGGCGCACCGTCCGGCTGCACGGCGGCGATCGGCTGCGAGGGCGCCTACTACGCGTTCAGCTCGCAGGGCGCCGGCGGGCGGGTGCGGGTGATCGTGCTCGACGAGACGGCCCCCGAAATCAGCGAAACCCAGCTGGTCTGGCTGGAAGGGGAGCTGCAGGGCGCCAAGGCGGCGGGCGAACCGGCGATCGCGATCGGCGCGGGCGACATCGAAGCCCAGATCCGCGCGGGCCGCAAACAGTCCGCGGCGCTGGCGAAGGTCCTCGTGACCGGCTCCCGCGGCACCCCGTCCGGCCTGTGCGGTCGCCTGGAAAGGGAAGCAGCGCACGCAGAAGGCGCGTGCAGCTCGGCCTCGGCGTACTTCTTCGACGCCCGTGAACAGAACGAACACAAGCCGCTGCGCGCCGGGGGCGAATCGATCGAAGCCTACGGTTCGGGCACCCTCGGCTACGTCAACGCGCAACACGAGCAGGCCGGCAACTTCCACGGCGCCAGCGGGATCCTGCTGGCACAGGTGAACGTCGCCTCGCGCAACCGCGCCACCAACCGCGCCGAACTCCAGGTGCCGCTGATCCCGGTCGTCGGCGAACTCGCGCTGGAAGCGTTGCAGGGCACGCTCCTGCCCCGGAGCCAGCCGGCCCTGTTCGACGGCCTCGCCCGCCGCCCGCGCGCCGGATGCGACGCGGTGGCTCAGCTGAACACCTGCGAAGTCGATCCCTACATCCCGATCCCGAGCATCTGCACCGGCGAATGCGGCACGGCGCTGCTCCCCGAATACAGCTTCAAGTCCTCGGACCCGGAAATCGGCGCGTTCGTGGAGCGCAACCTGGGATCCGTCAGCCCGCTCGCGGTGCTGCAGAACAGTGAAGGCAAGCCGATCCTCGAATCCGAAAGCGGGACCGGCGCCAAGTCCGGGCTGTTCTGCGCCTTCAACCCCGGCACGACGATCATCACGGTCACGGCGGGGGCGTGGTCGGCGTCGCTGCCGGTGACGGTGCAGCGGGGCAGCGTTCGCCAGCCCTGCGGGACCGTCAAGCTCAGCAATCCCCCGGCGGTGGAATCGCAGCAGCTCGCCCCGGCACCGCCGCCCAGCCCCTCGCCGTCACCGGCGCCGAACGCCGCGCCCGCTCCGCTGACGCTGCCCCCTCCGCCGGCTCCGCCCGCGCCGGCACCCGTCGCGGCGCAGCACGCGGTTGCGCCGTTCTTCGCAGCCGCCGTCCCCACCGTGCCGCTGCTCGCGATCGTGCCGCCGCCGGTGCCGACGCCGGCACGCCCCACGCCGCCGTCGGGCACCTCTGCCGTGACATCGCCGGTGGAGGTCGTCGAGGAAGAAGAGGAGCAGGAGGAGGCCCCCGAGTCGGTGTCCAACCAGGCGGTGGCCTACCGGTCGCCGGAAGGCGGCGACTCGCTGGTCCCATACCTGCTCGGCGCCGTGCTGCTGGCGGCGCTCGCGGGCGCCTCCGCGCGGCGACCGCGCGGCCGCCGTGGCGAGAGCGGCGTGGCCCACGCAACCGTCAGCACCGCTCGCACCCAGCGCCGCCTGGGGGACATGTCGCGCAACGGCCGGCGCCGGCCCCCGCAGCGGTGACC
Organism: Solirubrobacteraceae bacterium; assembly: GCA_035515315.1. GTDB lineage: Bacteria > Actinomycetota > Thermoleophilia > Solirubrobacterales > Solirubrobacteraceae > Palsa-744. The sequence continues at coordinate 555 of DATJBO010000113.1, read as the reverse complement.
CGTTCACATCCTCGAAACATGGCCCGCGGAGCGATCCGACAGCCTTGGGCCATCGAGACCCCGGGCGAACGGAGAGGGAGCAGATGAGCCGAGCACGGATGCGGACCCGCGAGCTGCCGCTGGCCGTCACGGCGGCGCTCGCGCTGCTGCTCGCGCTGGGATCCGCGCGCGCCGGAGCCGAAACCTTCGGCGGGCTGGGGAGGATCGGCGAAACGACGATACGGTCCGGTGAAGCGAAGGGGGACGTGGAGCTAGAAGAACATGATGCGTTCGTGGTCGAACCGTCGACGGGCGACTTCTACATCGCCGACGAAATCGAAGAACCGGAACGCATGCGCGTGCAGAAGTTCGATAGCGAAGGGAACGTCCTCGGTGAAGTGCTCGTCAAACTCGGCGCCGCGCACGAAGTGGAAGTCCGCGCGATCGCGCTCGACACCGAAAAGCACAAGCTGTACGTGCTCGCCGACGGCTACCGAGGGTCGGAATCCAAACACGACCCGCAGGACGAAGCGGCAGCCGTGATCTTCTCGGTCTCCACCGAAGTGCACAGCGGAG
>DATJBO010000112.1:0-22333 GCA_035515315.1 Solirubrobacteraceae bacterium | reverse complement strand
GCATCGGGATCGTGCGTCCGATGAACGCGGCCTGTCGTCCTTCGGCGGTGCTCCAGCTCGCGATTGCGTGGTGCTTGGGCAGGTGAAGGCGCACGTCCGGGCGGCCGAGGGCCGAGAGTCGCCCGACGCCCGGGCGCACGCTGTCGGAGTACTCGCTCATCGTCAGCGACGCCGCCGAGCGCGCATCGCTCACGGAGGCGGTGGCGAAGTACACGCGGTGGGCGAACAGCGCGTCGAGCTGGTCGCGCACGGCCGGGTCAGCCCATTGGGCGTCGGTCTGCCAGCACGCCACCGTCTCGAGTCCCGCCGACCGCTTCAGGGCCATCGTCTCGGCGAACCCGCGATTCAGCACCAGCGGAGCCTCGTCGACCTTGAGCGCCACTGCGACGCGCTGCTCGGGTGCGACCAGGTCCTGCTGGCGGGCGAGTGCGGCATCGAGCATCCCAACCAGCAGCTGCATCAGCACCGAGGTGTTGCCCGCTCCCATGACGCCGAGGGCGCCCTTGACGACCAGCACCTCGCCGCCGGCGATGACACTGTCGAAGTTCACCCGCAGGGACTCGTTGAGCAGCACCCGCTTGATCGACGGCGAATTCAGGAGACGCGCCAGCTTGTTCACCGGCGCGTCCAGCTTCGACGTCGTCATGCTCCTCGCGTCGGCGAGCTGGGCGCCGATCTCCGCCGTGAAGAACGCGCTGATCTCGCTGAACTCCGGGAGCGTGCGCACGGCCGAGGCCACCCGCTTGCGGAACGCATACCCTTCCTCGCCGACCGACAGAAGCCTCGCGGCGTCCCACAACGTGCAGCGGCGGTCGTACGCGAGCACCGCGATCACAGCGTTGCGCAGGTACCTGTCCGAGGAGGCCCTGATGTCGGCGTCGGAGAACAGGTTCCGCAGCGCCGCCACGACGTAGTCGGCGATCACGTCCGCCGGGGCATCGATCGCGAGCGGGTTGAAGCCGCACGTGGGGCGCGCCAGATCGAGGACGGTGCACGTGCGCGCCGGCTCAACCAGGCTGATCGCGGCGTCCGCGGCGTCTCCCTTCGGGTCGAACAGGATCAAGGCGCAACGGTCGCGGGCGAGGTCCTCCGCGATCGTGGCCACCAGATAGCTCGTCTTGCCCTGCTCGACGGTTCCGGGCACCGCGGTGTTCTGCCTGCGCAGCCGGCAATCGATCGATACGGGCCCGTATTCGTCGCGCAGCACGCCCGGACCCGTGGGAGGTCGACAGACCCCGGGAGGAGCCGGCGCCACCGGAACGCTGCCACGCAGCACCGGAACGATCGAGTACTCGCAACTCGGCAGCTGCCAGAGGCAGGCGATCTCGCTCGGGGCGAACACCGCGCGCCACGGCGATTGGAACGGGTTGCGCTCCCCGCGCCGCATGCGCCGGAGCATCCGGCTCCTGGAGCCTCTCAGCGAACGGGCGCCGCGTCGCACCAGCCTGTTCTCGGCCGCGTCCACCTGCAGCTCCGAGGCGATCAGCCGGCATGCGCTCCTGCTGGCGGCGGCAACCCTCAGCTCGAGCAGGAACAGGGGCACGTGCACCAGGTCCATGCCTCCGCGCAGCTCCGCGTCGTCCGCCATCGCCGGGCCTCCGGCGCCGCCGCCATGCCTGGCCCGCACGCGGGCCTGGCTCCCGTCGTGCAGGGCCCGCGCCAGCGTCCGGTAGGCGTCGGGCGCCGGGGTCATGGCGAGCTGCACCAACGAGCTCCCCCGACAGCTCCCCATCGTCGTCAGCAGGCGGTCCACGGTCGGCTCCCGGTGCTGGTCGAAGCGCTCGAGCATCTTCGCCCGCCGTATGAAGAGGTGCTTCTTGCGCAGCCTCACGAGCTGCCTCGGAGGATCGAACGGGTCCCCGAGGGCGCGCAGGCGGCAGTTCGGGTAGGCCGCGCGCAGGACGGCCTCGAGCAACGCCTCCGTTCCCGCCGGGACGCTCACCGAGAACCACCCCCGAGCCGCGGGCGGAGCGTCGCTGTAGTGGACCTCGAGGGACACCGAGGGCTGGCCGGTGAGCAGCCGCGCCCACCACGGTCTGAGCAGGCTCAGGTGCAGCGACTCCAGCATCCTGCGGACGGTCTCTGGGTCGGCGTGATCGGACCGGTAGGGCTCGACGCACATGCGGGTGTAGCGGCGCCTCTTGCGTGCCACGGCCCGCGTCAGGCCCAGCGCCAACCCCGCGAGCACGAGGAGAGCCGCGACGCTGCGCACGACCGGTTCACCGAGAAGCGAGGGCCAGGCCAGCCCGATCATCAGGCGAAGCACCGCCGCCTGCTCCGACGGGACAGCCCGCTGCGAGACCCCACCGGCAAGCCCGCCCCGCGCCCGGCCGGCGGCCCGGACCTGGCACCCTGACCTGGCCAGTCGGGTGGGGTGGGCCAGTTAATCCCCGATGCCCAGCCCGCGGCGAATCGGGGCCCGCAGCAGCAGCCGGTAGGCGACATCGCTGGCGGCGATCGCGGTGATGGTCAGTGCGATCGGCCGGCGCAGCAGGTAGCGCAGGCCAAACATTCCCCACATCGGTGTTTCCGTCCGTCCTTGGATCGAGACCCGTTCCCTCCGCCGTAACAACGATCGCTCGACTCGAGAAGTTCCGTGGCACAATCCGTGCCGATGCCCTGGTTCGTCTGGCTGCTGATCGTGTGCGTGTTGCTCACCGTCGTGTTCGGCGCCATCGGGCGCAGCCTGCAGCGCAAGGGCCGCGACGTGGAACGTCATCGCGACTGATCGTCGATCTGCCGCGCGCGCGTTGTCCCGGGCCGCTGGCGCGGACACGACCGTGCAGTTGCCCGCGATGATCGTGCGGATGCCCGCCGCGCTCGCGCAGTCGCGCTCCACCTGACGGACGCGGCGATGCAGTCGCCGGCCGGGCCGCACGCTGCCCGACTGCGGGGCCGCGGTGCCTGCATATCGCTTGTCGGCTGGCCTTTCTCGGTGTCGGAGGTGGGCGACTGCAGCGACGCCGATCGCCGGTGGGAGGCCCCGGCGGGTTGTCTCGCCGGCCCCGCGTAGCCTGCTGGGTCACTCCTTCCTCGTCTCCTCCGCCACGCCCAGCAGCCGCACGCCGCCCCGCCTCCGGATCGGAGCCATCCCTCCCGAGGCACGTCAGCCCGAGCCCGCTCGCGCCAGGCGCGACGAGCAGCGCTGTCCGTGTCGGTGATGCCAATGGAGAACGCACTGCCACGCGCCACACCGGTTCGTCGTGGCTCGGAGATCGCCCCCGGAGGAGCCCGTGCACCGACCATCGACAGTCACCCGCCAAAGGTTGCTGACCCGCTACCGCGACCCCCGGCGGCGGCTACGCGAGGTGATCGCGATGCGCGGTGCCTCGGCGAGCCTGCTGCTCGTCGACCGTGACGCGTTCTCGGGCGGGGATTGCCGGCTGCTGGCGCATCTCGGCAGCGACGAGCCGGCGATCAACGCGGCGGTCGTGTGCGCGGATTACCTGAGGCGCCTCGAGCGAGGGCCGCTGTCATGCCGCCGGCTGCGGCCAGCGGATCTGCAGTGCGACCCCGCCGAGGCGGCGCCCGAGCTCCAGCCGGCGGCGAACCCGACGGGCATGGCGGACCTCGCCCATCCCGCGGAACCGGGTTCTGCCGCGTCCCGCTTCGAGCTTCATCCACGGGCGACCGGCGACGACACCCCGCAGCTGCGCTGGTGGCGCTGCGACGCCGGCGGTCCCGTGCACCCCGTCAGCGTTCGCGACGCGATCGCTGCGCTTGAAAGCTACGAGCCGATCCGCAGCCTCACCCTTGCGGCAACCGCCCGTGACCCCGGCCGGCCCTCCCGGGAGGGCGGCATCTCCGTCGCGGTGCTCAGGGCCGAGCTGAAGCGCGTGCTGCAAAGCCCGATCGTGCTGAACCGCGCACTGCGCGAAGCGGTGCTCGAGCGTGTCGGGAGCGGCGATCTCAGCCTCAGCGAGATCGCCACCCGCTGCGGGAGGGTGAAGCACGACTCGAGCGGCAATGCGAGCGGCGAGACGAGCTGGCTCGGGCGTCGTCTCGGTCTGCTCCCCGAGGGTGGCAAGAGCGCCACGACACCGTGGATCCACAGCGACGTGCTCGCCCTGATCGCCAGGTGCGGGCTCGGTATACCTCCTCGCGAGGTCGAACTCTGAGCTGAGCGATTGTGAGCTGAGCGCTCGCTCCCTCGCGTCGTGATCTGAGGGGCGCCGGAGGCCGACTTCGCAGGCCGGCCCCGGCTTCCCACGCCGGCCACTCATGGCGGCGGCAGCCGTCTCCGCCCTGATCCATCAACCCCGGCCCGCCTGCGGCGGGCCCGAACGCCTCCTCCTGGGGGGGCGACAAGAAAGGAGGGCTCATGCCTTCACTCGTCCATGTCCGCATTGCGGCTCAACCGCCGCCCGTCCCGCTGTTCGAGGGGCTCCGCCACCTCGTGACGTTCGCCGGCACGTGTCTGCTCGTGCTGGTCGTCGGCCTCCTCGGCTCCCGGCTGCTGCGCAGGCACCGTCTGCACTGGAGCTGGGCCGCCTGCGCAGCCCTCCTTGCCGGCCTCGCCCACGGCTCCCTCGGCCGTGCGGCGCTGCCGGTCACGCTGGGCTCCCTCCTGGCCGCCGTGCGGCTCCGCGGCTGGCAGCGCAGAGACCGCGATGAGGGCATCGACCCGGTCGGCGGCGTCCTCGACGGCCGCACCCCCCGCACGTTCGTCGCCTGGCTTGCGTTCCGGGCCGGGCACCTCCTCGCGCATCACGCGCGCGCGCGCCGCACGGGCACGCTGCTGCTCGGCCACGACGAGCGCTGGCGGCGCGTCCTGGTGCCGCTCGACGGGCGCACGGGCGCGTGCCACACGCTGGTGGTCGGAGCCACCGGCTCGGGCAAGACCGTCACCCAGTCGCGCATCGCCGTCGCCGCGATCGATGCCGGCATGGGGGCCGTCGTGGTCGACCCAAAGGGGGACGCCGCGCTGCGGGAGCAGCTCGTCCGCGCTGCCGACGCGACCGGCCGGCGTTTCCTGGAGTGGACTCCGGAGGGCCCGAGCGTCTACAACCCGCTCGCCCGGGGGTCGGACACGGAGATCGCCGACAAGGCGCTCGGATCCGAGCGCTTCACCGAGCCCCACTACCTCCGCCAAGCCCAGCGCTACCTCGGCCACACGGTGCGCGCGCTTCGTCTCGCCGACGTGGAGGTGACACTCGCGCGGTTGGTCGAGTACCTCGACGCGCCCAACCTCGAGCAGCTCCTGCGCGACCTGCCGGAGGACATCGCGCGAAGCTCGTTCGAGTACCTCGATTCGCTCGGTGCCCGTCAGCGCGCCGACCTGGCGGGGGTGCGGGACCGGCTCGCGGTCCTGTCCGAGTCGGACGCCGGCGCGTGGCTGGAGCCTGGGGCGGGGACGCCGGAGACGAGCGCGCCGGAGCCCGTCGCGTCAGACCCGGGCGCGCCCGCCGCGGACCACATCGACCTCCTCGCTTGCGCGCGCGAAGGGGCCGTCGTCCTGTTCACGCTGCGCGCGGACAGCCGCCCGTTGCTCAGCCAGATGCTGGCGGCGGCGATCGTGCAGGACCTGCAGACTGTGGTGGCGGCATCTCAGACGCGGCCGGTGAGGATGCTCGTCCTGATCGACGAGTTCTCGGCCGTCGCGCCCGAACACGTCGTCCGCCTGTTCGGCCGGGCGCGCTCGGCGGGCATCAACCTCGTGCTCGGCACCCAGGAGATGGCCGACCTCCGGCGCGGCGGGCGGGACTCTCTGGCCGAGCAGGTGATCGGCAACCTCGGCCTGGTGATCGCCCACCGCCAGGTCGTGCCGGCCTCGGCCGAGCTGATCGCCGGCCTCGCCGGCTCGCAGTGGGGCTGGCGGGTCAGCCGCCACAGCGGCGGAGGCACGACCCGCACCCGTACCCGCCGCGCGCTGCTGGAGTCGACCGAGCTGATGCGCCTCGCCACGGGCTGGGCAGCCGTGCTTGCGCTCGCCGACACGCAGGGCCCGCCCGTGCGGATCACACGGGTCCTGGCCCCGGCGACGCGCCCGGGCGCGCGTGCGTGAGGCCCGCAGGGGCCGCAGCCTCGAACCACACCCACCGACCGAAGGAGGAGTAGGCATGACCATCGACGCCAGTCCGACCAGCTCCGGCCACACGGAGCTGATCCTCTGGATGACCCGCCTGGGGGCCGTCACCGCGCAGGCACTGGCCACGCGCGAGCAGTGCACGGTGGCGTCTGCACGTGGCCGGCTGCAGGCGGCCGTTCGCGCCGGCCTCGCCGCGAGGATCCGACCCCTGCACGGCGCGCCCTCGCTGTTCACCACGACCCGGGCCGGGATGTCCCTCGCGGGGCTGCCCGGCCGCGACCCGACCCGGGTGAGCGCGGCCAGCGCCCGCCACCAGATCGCCTGCGCCCACGCGGCGGTCGCGCTGGAGCGGCGCTACCCGCACCACCTCGTCTGCGGCGAGCGGGAGCTCCAACGCGACGAGTGCACGCTGGGTGGGCCGCTCGCGAGCGCGCGCATGAACCGGCGCTCGCGGTGGGGGGACTCGCACCGCCCCGACCTCGTCATCTGGCCGGCGGCTGCGGGCGGGGGCCCGGTCGCGGTCGAGGTGGAGCTCACGCCGAAGGCGCCGGCACGCCTGGTCGAGATCTGCCGCGCGTGGGCCCGCTGCCGCCAGGTTTCGGGCGTCCTGTACGTGGCGGCTCCCCCTGCAATGGCGCCCGTCGCCCACGCGATCCGCGCGGCCGCGGCGGAGAACAGGATCGCGCTGCTCGCCCTCGATGCGCTGGGGGCGAGCACGCCCGGCGCGGGCTGAGCGCCAAGGGGGCCGCCACCGGCGAGTCCCGTCACAGGCGCTGCGTAGCGTGGGTCAGGGGGTAACCGCAACCACTGGAGGACCTGCCGATGCCCAGCTTCAGCGTCAACCGAGTTGTTCTGGTAGGGCGATTGACACGCGACCCCGAGCTGCGATCCCTGCCGTCCGGGACGTGCGTCGCGAGCCTTCGCCTCGCCTGCAACTCGAGCCGCAAGGACGCAGACGGGGAGTACCACGAGCGCCCCAACTACTTCGACGTCTCGGTGTTCGGGAGCGCCGGCGAGAACGTCGAGCAGTACCTCCACAGGGGGAGCCGCGTCGCCGTCGACGGGAGGCTCGAGTGGCGCGAGTGGGAAACCGCCGAGCAGCAGAAACGCCAGGCCGTGAGCGTCGTCGCCGATGTCGTCCAGTTCCTCGACTCCCCCGGCGAGCGCGACGGGGAGCTCGTCGGCGCGGGAGCCTCGGGCGGCGAGGACGAGATCGGCTTCTGAGCGCTCCGCCGCGACCGCTGTCGCCGCGGGCCCGCGCACCGGGCGCGGTTCGGGGTGTCCCAATAGACTGGGCGCCCGCCGCCGTGTCCGGTGCACGAGCGCGACGCCGACACGATGCCCGTCAACACCAAAGCGATCGGCAAGAGCTATGACCCTGTCGTGTATGCGGTCGGGCGGGAGAAGATCCGCGAGTACGCCCGCGCCGTCGGCGAGACGAGCCCGCTGTGCCTCGACGTCGAGGCCGCCCGTGCGGCTGGGTACGCCGACGTCGTGGCGCCCCCGATGTTCGCGGTGGTGTACAGCGCCCCGGCGGTCGGGCCCCTGATCTTCGATCCGGAGATCGAACTGAACTTCGCGATGATGGTCCACGGCGGCCAGGAGTTCGTGTGGGAGACGCCCGTCGTGGCCGGGGATGAGATCACCACCACCGCGAGCGTGAAGGACATCTCCGAACGCGACGGTCGCGGCTTCTACGTGTTCGAGTCGGTGTCGGACAACCAGCGCGGCGAGCGCGTATGCACCGCCACCTGGACCAACATCGTGCGGGGGGTGTGACGCGTGGCGAAGCTGCAGGCCGGCGACCAGATCCCGGAGCTGCGGGTGACCCCCGACAAGTACCTGACGCTCCGCTACGCGGGCGCCTCGGGCGACTTCAACCCGATCCACATCGACGAGGAGTTCGCCCGCTCGGTCGGGCTCCCCGGACGGATCCTCCACGGCCTGTGGACGATGGCCCAGGTCGCGCGCGCCCAGACCGAAGCCGCCGGCGGGCCGGAGCGCCTGAAGCGGCTGTCGGTGCAGTTCCGCGGCATGGGGCTGCCCGAGCAGGAGGTCGTGGTGACGGGCACCGTCGCCGAGGTCGAGGACGCGCGCGCGGTCATCGACACGGTCGCCGTGCAGGCCGGCAACCAGATCATCCGCAACGCGCAGGCCGAAGTCGAGCTGTAGGACGGTGGCCGGAGCGGCTCCCCGCAGCCCCGCGGGGGCTGGCGCCGACACGTGCGGGCCTAGAATCAGGTCCATGCTGACTGCCCGCCAGGAGAGGATCCTGTGCAAGGTGGTGGAGGAGTACCTGCACACCGCCCAGCCGGTCGCCTCGCGTACGATCGCCGCCGACCCCGGGCTCGACTGCGGGCCCTCGACGGTGCGCAACGAACTCGCGCTCCTGGAGGAGTACGGCTTCCTCACGCACCCCCACGTGTCGGCGGGGCGCGTCCCCACCGACACGGCCCACCGCTACGTCGTGGACCGGATGCTGAGCACCGGCCAGGTGGCGCTCACGCCCCCTCGCCGCCTGGAGCTGTCGCTGATCAGGCGGGAGATCGACGACGCCGTGCGCGCCACCTCCGAGACGCTCTCGCGGATGACCAACCTGGTGGCGGTCGTCTCCGCCCCCTCGCCGCATGCGGCCACGATCCGCCACGTCGAGGTGCTCGCCCTGCAGCCCCAGCTGGTGCTGGTGGTGATCATCACCTCCACGGGCGGTGTCTCGAAGATGCTCGCCACGTTCTTACGCCCCGTGGACCCGGGGCTGCTGTCGTGGGCCGGCGAGTACCTCAACGAGCGGCTCGTCGGCCTCGACCTCGGCGCGCGCATGCTGCAGCAGCGCCTGATCGACCCCGGCGTGTCCGCGTCGGAGCTCGCCTTCCTCGAGCACTTCGCCCCCGCGTTCGCCGAGCTCGCCTCCGACGTCGAGGAGTCGCTGTATGTGGAGGGGACGGCGCGCCTACTCGAGACCAGCAACCTGGGGGACACCACCAAGGTCAACGAGCTCGTCGACCTGCTCGAGCGCCGGGTGGCCCTGTTGCGGGTGCTCCGCACGGCGCTGTCCGAGCCGGGCGTGTACGTGCGCATCGGCCACGAGAACGAGCTTCCGGCGATGCACTCGCTGGCGCTGGTGGCCGCCGGCTACGGGCTCGCGCAGCGCAGGCTCGGCACGGTCTCGGTGATCGGCCCGGTGAGGATGGATTACGCCGGCGCGATCGCGACGGTCCGGGAGGCCGCCGCCGAGCTCTCCCGCTTCGTCGAGGACAGCTACGGCGCCAACTAGCCTTCGATCGATGCCCCGCGACCCCTACGAGGTGCTCGGCGTCGATCGCGACGCCTCCGAGCAGCACATCAAGAAGGCCTTCCGCCAGCTCGCCCGCGAGCTGCACCCCGACGTCAACGCCCACGACCCCGATGCCGAGGCGAAGTTCAAGGAGGCCGCGGAGGCCTACGAGATCCTCTCCGACGGGGAGCGCCGCGCGACCTACGACCGCTATGGCCACGAGGGACTGCGGTCAGGGGGCTATGTGCCCAACTTCGACACGTTCGGCTCGATCGGCGACCTCTTCAACGCCTTCTTCGGCGCGGCCGCCGGCGGCCGCCCCGGCCCGGCCCAGGGCGGCGACGTGGCCGTGGCGATCGAGATCGACCTGATCGACGCGGCCCACGGCGTGCAGGCGCCGGTCCGCTACGAGGTCGTCGAGCGCTGCGAGCGCTGCCACGGAAACGCGGCCGAGCCGGGCACCCCGATCCGCACCTGCGAGCGCTGCGGCGGCAGCGGGCAGCTGCAGGCGGTCACCCGCACCCCCTTCGGCCAGATGATGCGCACGATGCTGTGCGACGCCTGCGAGGGCCAGGGGAGCGTCCCGGAGCAGCCCTGCAAGAGTTGTCGCGGCCGGGGCCGCAAGGCCACCACCCGCGAGCTGCAGGTGGACGTGCCGGCGGGCATCTCCGACGGGCAGCGCATCCGCCTCGGCGGCCGCGGCCACGCCGGCGAGGCGGGCGCGCCCGCGGGCGACCTGCACGTGCTCGTCCGCGTCCGGGCCGACGAGCGGTTCGTACGCGACGGCGATGACCTGATCACGGCCCTCGACGTGCCGGCGCCGCTGGCCGCCCTCGGCGGGACGCTCGAAGTGCCGGCGCTGGAGGGGGAGATCGAGGTCGAGCTGCCGCCCGGAACCCAGCCGGGCGAGGTCCTCACGATCCGCGGGGCGGGGATGCCGGGGCTGCGCCGGGGACGCCACGGGAACCTCCGGGTCGTCGTCAACGTGGTCGTGCCGCGACGCCTGAACGCCGAGCAGCAGGAGCTGATGGAGCGTCTCAACGACAGCCTCACCGACGAGAACCTGCGCTCCCAGGAGTCGGTGTTCGCCAAGCTCCGGCGGGCGCTCGGCAGCCAGGCGGCTTGATCAGGCTCGCCGTCCGCGTCGAGCGCTCCAGCGCCGAGCTCGTGCTCGCCGAGCTGCTCGAGCTGGCCCCGGGCGGGGTGGAGGAGGTCGACCGCGGCAGTCAGGTCGAGTACGCGCTCTACGGGGCGCCCGGCGAGCTCCCCAGCCTGCCCGACCTGAGGGCGGCCGCCGCCGCCGGTGGAGCGCTGGTGGACGTCCACACCACCGAGGTCCCCGACGACTGGAGCGAGCGCTGGCGGAGCTTTCACCGCCCCGTCCTGATCGCCGCGCCGCCGCGCGCGGGGGGCGGGCTCCTCACCCCGGCGATCCGCATCCGCCCCCCGTGGGAGCCCTCCCAGGGCGGTGGCCCGGGCGTCCTGGAGATCGTGATCGACCCCGGCCAGGCGTTCGGCACCGGCGCCCACGCCTCCACCCGGCTGTGCCTGGAGCTGCTGCTCGAGCTGTCATCGGAGCGGCCGCCGGCGGGGGCGCTGCTCGACGTGGGGTGCGGCTCGGGGGTGCTCGCGATCGTCGCCTCCAAGCTCGGCTACACGCCCGTGATCGCCCTCGACAACGACCCCCTGAGCGTGCAGGCGACACGCCAGAACGCGGCGGTCAACGGCGTCGAGCTCGACGCCCGCCGCGCCGACCTGCGGACCGCGCCGCTGCCGCTCGCCGACCTCGACGAAGGGACAGGCCAGGCCCCGGTCGTGGTGTGCAACCTGCTGCGGGGGCTGCTGCTGGAGCTCGCCGGGCGGCTCTCCCGTCCCCCACGGGCGCTGATCGCCTCGGGGCTGCTGGCGGGCGAGGGCGAGGAGGTGGCGGGGGCCTTCGAGGCGGGCCTGGCGATGCGCACCAGGCGGCGCATCGCCGCCGGCGGCTGGGAGGCCGTGTGGCTGGAGGGGGAGAGGGCCGCGCGGCCCGAGGAGCCGAACGCCGCCGGCTAGAGTGCGCTAGCCCGGCAGCGCGGTCGCCGCGAGCACGTTGGAGCGGTACACGAGGTCGATCGCGGGGCGCACGCCGTCGTCGCTGGCGAGCAGCTCGTCGGCTGCCGAGAGGGCCTGCCCTATCGTCTCCAGGGCCTCTCCCACGTCGGCCGGTTCGGGGTCACGGCAGGCGGCTATCGCCATGTCGAGCATCGCCCTCGCCTGCTCCCGCGCCCCCGCGAACAGCGCCGGTCCGACCAGGCTCGCGTATCCGTAGACACGCGCCAGGCGGCCCGACAGCGTGATCGTCGAGGGCCTTCTCACGCCGCTCGCCGGCGGAAGCTCGCCACCGTCGAGCAGGCTCGCCATCGTCCCGCCCAGCAGCGCCCGCGTGGCGGTCTCGTCGAGCCCGGCCTGCTGCGCCACCCGCAGCGCCATGTAGAGCGTCGTCGCCGGCAGCCCGTACGGCGGATCGGAGGCGAACACCACCCGCTCGGGGGGCACCCTGGCGAACAGCTCGATCACGTCCAGCGGGAAGAAGCAGGAGATGTCGTACAGGACGCCGGGGTGGTCGGCCAGGCGCGTGGTCAGGATGCCCTGATCGCAGATCGCCCCGTGGGCGAGGATCAGCACGGTCCCGGGGTGCCGTAGCGCGAGGTCCACGAGCCCCTCCGCCAGCGGCGGCAGCCCGCGCCCGGCGTGGATCAGGATTGGCACCCGGGCGTCTTCGGCGAGCTTGAAGATCTCCCGCATCTCCTCCCCGTCGAACACGAAGTCCTGGGCGCGGGGGTGCAGCTTGATCCCGCCGGCGCCGCCGGCCAGGCAGCGTTCGCCCTCGTCGACCGGGTCTTCGGCCGGGTCGAGCCGGCAGAACGGCGTCAGCCGGCCGTCGCTCTCGGCCGCCCACTCCATCACGCGGTCGTTGGGGAGGCTGTAGGAGGGCACCCGCTCGGGGTCGTGCAGCGGGAACACGCACGCGCGTCTGGCCTCGGCCGCGTCGAGCTGGCCCAGCAGCTGCTCGAGGGTCAGCGAGCGGCCGTCCTCGTCGAGGCCCAGGTGGGTGTGGGCGTCGATCACTTCCGCACCCTGCGGGCGCAGCTCGCGGACCTCCCGCAGGAACGGTGCGAGCGCCTCCTCGTAGAGCGTGCGGTTCATCGGCCCCACCCTATTCTGTCCGCGTGGCCTGGCAGGTCGTGATCGCGGGCGGAGGCTTCGGCGGCTTCTACGCGGCGCGGGCGCTCGAGCGCCGCCTGCCGTCGCAGAGCGCCCGCGTGACGCTCGTCAACGATTCGAACTTCATGCTCTACACGCCGCTGCTGCCGGGCGCGGCCGGCGCCACGCTCGATCCCCGCCACGTCGTCGTCCCGCTGCGCGCCCAGCTGCACCACACCGACCTGCTGATCGGACGCGTGCAGAGCGGTGACCCCCGGGCGAGGACGCTGAGCGTGCAGCGGATCGACGGGGAGCAGGTCGAGCTGTCCTACGACCACCTGATCGTGGCGCTCGGGTCCGTCTCCCGCACGCTGCCGGTGCCGGGCCTGGCCGAGCATGGGATCGGGCTGAAGTCGCTCGCCGACGCCGTGGCGCTGCGCAACCAGGTGCTGCGCTGCTTCGACATCGCCGAGACGCTCGAGGACCCGGGACGCCGCGCCGAGTACCTCACGTTCGTGTTCATCGGCGCCGGCTACGCGGGCGTCGAGGGGCTCGCCGAGCTGCAGGACTTCGCCGTCCAGGCGATCAGGCTGTATCCCCGCTGTGCCGCCCAGGGAATGCGCTGGGTGCTGGCCGAGGCCCGCGAGCGGATCATGCAGGAGGTACCCGACAGCCTGTCCATGTTCGCCGAAGCCGAGCTGCGCGGACGCGGCATCGAAGTGCTCACCTCGACCACCTTGCAGGAGCTGAGCGCCGACTGCGCGCGGCTCTCCCGGGGCGAGCCGATCCCCTCCCGCACGGTGGTGTGGACGGCCGGCGTGAGGCCCGGCCCCGCGGTGGCCAAGCTGGGCCTGCAGCTCGACGCGACCGGCCGCATTCCCGTCGACCGCACGATGCGGGTCGCCGGCGCTCCGGTGTGGGCGATCGGCGACTGCGCGGCGGTACCCGACCCCGCGCGCCCGGGCCAGCCGTGCCCGCCGACGGCCCAGCACGCGATCCGCCAGGGCAGGCTCGTGGCGCACAACGTCGCGTGTGCGCTGCGGGGGCTTCCGGCGAGGCCGTTCCGTTACAAGAGCAAAGGCGTGGTCGCCGAGCTCGGAGGCCGCCAGGCGGTCGCGATCACCTTCGGCGTGCGCTGGCGCGGCTTCCCGGCGTGGCTGATCGCGCGGACCTACCACCTGCTGCTGATGCCCGGCATCGGGAGGCGTCTGCGGCTGCTGGCCGACTGGAACGTGGCGCTCCTGTTCGGCCGCGACTCCTCCTCGCCGGGGCGGCTGGGGACGCCCACGCCGCTGGAAAGGTCGTGAGCGTCCCGCAACGCACGCCCCGGGGAGGCTGGACGGGCGGCGTATCCTTCGTTGCGAAGCGCATGGGGATCCGCGAGCAGATCGACGCCGACCTGAAGGACGCCATGCGCGCCGGGGACAAGCGGAAGGTGGGCGCGCTGCGGCTCGTCGTGTCCGAGCTGCAGAAGGCCGCCAAGGAAGGCAACGACGACGAGGTGGCCGTGCTGCGGCGCGAGCGCAAGCGCCGCACCGAGGCGGCGAGCGCGTTCCGCGCGGGCGGTCGTGAGGACCTCGCCGGCGGCGAGGAGGCCGAGGCCGAGCTGATCGCCGCCTACCTTCCGGCGGAGCTCTCCGACGAGGACCTCCAGGAGATCGTCTTCCAGGCCGTTGCCGACAGCGGCGCCGCCAGCCAGAAGGACATGGGGATCGCGATGCGCCAGGCGATGGCCGTTGTGGACGGGCGCGCCGACGGCAACCGCGTCTCGGGCATGGTGCGCGCGGCCCTACAGGGATGAGGACGCAGATCGAGCTCTCCAACGAAGTGGCGGCCGAGCTCGCCGGCAGCCAGGACGCTGTCCTGCGCGCGCTCGAGTCCCATCTCAGTTGCCGCGTGTTCCTGCGCGGCAACCTCCTCACGCTCGACGGCGACGAGGGCGAGATGCAGCTCGGCGAGCGGGTCGTCCGGGAGCTCGCCGACCTGATCGCCCGCGGCCACCAGATCGGACCCGGCACGATCACGGCCGTCACCGGGGCACTCGACGCGCACGAATCGCCCGCCCGCGTGCTCGAGGACGTCGTGTGGACCCACCGCGGCCTGCGGGTGGCGCCCAAGACCGTCAACCAGAAGCGCTACGTCGACTCGGTCCGCGCCAACACGATCACCTTCGGGGTCGGGCCGGCGGGCACCGGCAAGACGTTCCTCGCAGTGGCGATGGCTGCTGCCGCGCTGTCGCGCCACGAGGTCAACCGCATCATCCTCACGCGCCCGGCCGTCGAGGCGGGCGAGCGCCTCGGCTTCCTGCCGGGCGATCTGATGGCAAAGGTCGACCCCTACCTGCGACCCCTGTTCGACGCGCTGCACGACATGCTCGACCCCGAGAAGGTGGCCTCCCACATCGACCGCGGGGTGATCGAGATCGCTCCGCTCGCGTTCATGCGGGGGCGCACGCTCAACGACTCCTTCGTGATCCTCGACGAGGCCCAGAACACCACCCCCGAGCAGATGAAGATGTTCCTCACCCGCCTCGGCTTCGGCTCGAAGATGGTCGTCACCGGCGACATCACCCAGGTCGACCTCCCGCGCGAGCAGAAATCCGGGCTGATCGTCGTGGGCGACGTGCTCGAGTCGGTCGAGGGCATCGAGTTCGTCCGCTTCGGTGGCGAGGACGTGGTCCGCCACAAGCTCGTCCAGCGCATCGTCGAGGCCTACGACGCCCACACCCAGAGAGCCGCCCCCGCGGTTGAGCCCGCGTCCCGCGCCGGCGGCGAAGGCGTCCCGCGCCCGGCCATCCGCAGCGCCTGACCGGACGATGCTCGAGGTCGAGCTCCTCGGCGGCGAGCGGCTCGGCGGGCGGCTCTCAGAGCGGGAGGTCGATCGCCTGTGCTCGGCGAGCGCCCGCAGGCTGGGAGTCGGCAGCGGGCACGTCGCGGTGCAGATCGTCGACCCCGCCGCGATCGAGCGCCTGAACGCGCGCCACCGAGGGCGGCGCGAGCCCACCGACGTGCTGTCGTTCCCGATCGACGGCGTCGAGCCGCTGGAGGGCGAGCAGATGCGCGAGCTCGGCGACATCGTGATCTGCCCCGAGCACACCGAGGATCTGCGCGCAGCCGTCGTGCACGGCATGCTGCACCTCCTGGGGATGGACCACGAGCTCGACGACGGCGAGATGCTCGCGCTCCAGGACGAGCTGCTGCGGGCGGAGCGCTCGTGAGCCGCAGCGGGATCGTGGCCCTCGCGGGCCGCCCGAACGTGGGCAAGTCCACGCTGCTGAACTCGCTCGTCGGCGAGAAGCTCTCGATCGTCTCCGACCGGCCCCAGACGACCCGCCGGGTGATCCGCGGCGTTGTCACCCGCGGGGACTCGCAGGTCGTGCTGGTCGATCTCCCCGGCACCCAGCGCCCGCGCGACCCGCTCACGGCCCGGCTCGCCAAACGGGTCCAGCAGGAGCTCGAGGGGGCCGACGGCGCGCTGCTCATGCTCAACGGCCTGCAGGGCGTGGGGCCCGGAGACCGCTACCTCGCGGGCGCCCTGGCCGGCAGCGGCACGCCGGTGACCGTCGCCGTGAACAAGACCGACAAGCTCTCCCGCACGCGCCTGGTGCAGGTGCTCGCCGCAGCGTCCGAGCTGGTTCCCGACGCCGACATCTTCCCGATCTCGGCGCTGCGCGGGACCGGGGTGGAGGAGCTCGTGCGCCACCTCGCCGCGGGCATGCCCGAGGGGCCCTTCCTGTTCGAGCCCGGAGTCAGCAGCGACCAGCCGCTCGAGCAGCTGCTCGCCGAGCTGATCAGGGAGGCGGTGATCCGCCGCACCTTCGAGGAGGTTCCCCACGCCGTCGAGGTCGCGGTCGAGGAGCTCGACCGCCCGCGCGCGGGGCTGACCCGCGTGCGTGCCCTGATCTGGGTCGAGAGCGACTCCCAGAAGGCGATCCTGATCGGCGCCCGGGGGAGCATGATCAGGGCGATCGGCACCGCCGCCCGCGCCGAACTCGAGCGCGAGCTGGGCACCCACGTGCACCTCGACCTGTCGGTGCGCGTCCGGCGCCGCTGGCGCAACGACGAGGCGCTGCTCGATCGGCTCGGGATGAGCTGACGGGGACCTGCCCAGGGTGCCGATCCCAGCTCGCGGCCCGGCCTGGGCGCTGTGCCCAGAGCAACGCTGCGGGGGCCGCTCGCCTACTCCACGTGGGCGGCCAGACGCTCGGCGATCTTGCCGATGCCCTCCAGCTGCAGCCGCGCCTCCCACACGAAGGGGATCGCGATCACGTCGAACCGGCGCCTGCGCAAGCGGGCAAGTTGGTTGTGCTGGAAGCGGGCGCGATCGTGGACCGTGCGCGCGGCGGCCAGCGCCGCGTCGCGAAGCTCGGCACGCGAGGAGCGCCGCTCGGGGGCTCCGCTCCAGCGCCGGAGCGCTCGCCCGCCGTCGGCCAGCGCCTCGATCTGCTCCATCTCGCGTGCCGAGAAGCGCCGCGGCAGCAGGCTGTTGACGATCACCGCCGAGAGCCGGCGCTGGAGCTCGCGTTCGAGCCCGTCCTGCAGCTCGATCGCCTCCGTGACCGCCATCTCGGTGCCGAGTGCCACTCCCACGTATCCGGTGCGGCGCTCGTCCCTGAGCAGCTCCTGCAGCTGGCGCGTCTGCCCGGCGATCGGCCCGATCCGGGCGATCGCCCCGAAGGTGCCGGGCGAGCCGAGCATCCCCAGCGCGTGACCGGTGGCCGGGGCGTCGACGACGACCAGGTCGTACCCACCGCGGCGCTTGTGCGCCCCACGCGTCAGCTGCCAGATTTTGACCATGCTGACGAGCTCCTTCGCGCCCGGGGCGGCCGCCGCGAAGTAGGAGAAGGTGCTGCTCGAGGCGAGCACCCGCCCGGGCACGCGCCCGCCGAGGG
The DNA here is from genome assembly GCA_035515315.1 of Solirubrobacteraceae bacterium. GTDB lineage: Bacteria > Actinomycetota > Thermoleophilia > Solirubrobacterales > Solirubrobacteraceae > Palsa-744. Next base: position 4,957 of record DATJBO010000112.1, on the reverse strand, counting down.
CCTGGAGCCATTCCAGCAGCGCCCGGTCGGGGTCGATCGAGATGCTCGATACGCCGTCCCTCAGCTCCGCGATCGTGCCCGGGGAGGGCGCCTTGACGCCGAACAGCGTCGGCAGGCGGCTCTGCTCGCCGACCTCCACGACGATCGTCCGCCGCCCTTCCGCAGCTGCCGCCAGCGCGAGCGCGCAGGACATCGTGGTCTTGCCGACACCACCCTTGCCGGTGACGAACAGCAGCTTGCGGTCTAGCAGCGAGGACATGCTGGAGCGGGTGGTGCGCGGCGTTGGAAGGGGACGGGGCGGGTCCGCGGAGGACGGGCCGGGCGCACGGCTGGACCTACAATCGGCAGCCATGAGCGCAGCTCACACCGATCCTATAGATCAGCAGGTCACCTTCGACGGCGACGGGCTCGTTCCGTGCATCGTCCAGGACTGGAGCACGGGAGAGGTGCTGATGCTCGCCTACATGAACGAGCTGGCGCTCGCGCGCACGCTCGACACCGGCGAACTGCACCTGTACAGCCGCTCCCGCTCCGAGCAGTGGCACAAGGGGGCCACCAGCGGCAACACCCAGCGGGTGCGAGCCCTGCGCCTGGACTGCGACGGGGACACCGTGCTCGCGCTCGTCGAGCCGGCGGGACCGGCCTGCCACACCGGGGAGCGCACGTGCTTTCACCGCGGGCAGCTGAGCCCGATGGCGCCCCACGAGGCGCTTCCGGAGCTGGGCCGCACGCTCGCCCAGCGCGCCAGCGAGCGCCCGGCGGGGTCCTACACGGTCGAGCTGCTCGACGACCCCCGACGCATCGGCGAGAAGGTGATGGAGGAGGCCGAGGAGGTCGCCCGTGCCGCCCGCGAGGAGTCCGACGAGCGTGTCGACGAGGAGGCGGCGGACGTGCTCTACCACCTGCTCGTGCTGATGCGCAGCCGGGGGCGCTCGCTCGTCGATGCCGAGCGGGTGCTCGATGGCCGTCGCTCCTAGCTTGTCCGGCACCGGGCCGCAGATCACCCCCGGGCTGGAGCGGGCCCGCGAGCTGGCCCGCGACCACAACCTCGTGGCGCTCAGCTACAGCTTCATCGAAGACTGCGAGACGCCCGTCTCGGCGTTGCTGAAGCTGCGCGCGCTGGCACCCGGCGAGCCGGCGTTCCTGCTCGAGTCTGCCGACCAGGGACAGCGGGTCGGGCGCTGGTCGTTCATCGGCATCGGCCCCCGCAGCGTGCTGCGCTGGTCGCTCGGCGACGGCGGGGATCCCTACGAGCTGGCGTCCCGCGAGCTGAGCCGCTTCGTGCACGCGCCCGGCGACGACGCACCCCCGTTCGCGGGCGGTGCGGTCGGCTTCTTCGGCTATGACCTGGTGCGCACGGTCGAGCCCCTCGGCGACCCCCCGGGCGATCAGCTCGGGCTGCCCGACATGGCGCTGATGCTGTCCGACGCGCTCGTCGTGTTCGACCACCTCAAGCACACGATCACGATCCTCGCCAACGCCGACCTCGTGCAGGAGCCCGACGTCGAGCTGGCCTACGGCAAGGCCGCCGCGCGCATCGAGGAGCTCAGGCGGGCGCTCGCCGGCCCCGTGCCACGGGCGCCCGCGACGGGGGAGCCGCGCGAGCCGCCCAGGTTCGAGTCGAACATGCCCCGGGAGCGCTTCGAAGCCATCGTCGAGCGGATCGTCCGCTACATCCACGCGGGCGACGCCTTCCAGGTGGTGCCCTCCCAACGTTGGTCGGCGCCGGTGCCGGTGGAGGCCTTCTCGATCTACCGCGGCCTGCGCGCGATCAACCCCAGCCCGTACATGTACTTCCTGGACTTCGGCGACTTCCAGGTGGCCGGCGCCAGCCCCGAGCCGCTGCTGACGGTCACCGGCCGCCACGTCTCGACGAAGCCGATCGCCGGCACCCGCCCGCGCGGAGCCTCGCCCGAGGAGGACCGCCGGATCGCCTCCGAGCTGCTCTCCGACGAGAAGGAGCGCGCCGAGCACGTGATGCTCGTGGACCTCGGTCGCAACGACCTCGGCCGCGTGTGCGAGTACGGCAGCGTGGCCGTCGACGAGCTGATGGAGATCGAGCTCTACAGCCACGTGATGCACATCGTCTCCTCGGTGTCGGGCACGCTGCGCGAGGACGTCGGTGCGCTGGACGCGCTGCGCTCGGTGCTGCCCGCGGGGACCCTCTCGGGGGCCCCGAAGGTGCGCGCGATGCAGATCATCGACGAGCTCGAGCCGGTCAAGCGCGGCGGCTACGGCGGCGCCGTCGGCTACCTCTCCTACGGTGGGGACCTCGACACCGCGATCCACATCCGCACCGTGGTCGTCAAGGACGGCGTCGCCCACGTGCAGGCCGGCGGCGGCACCGTCGCCGACGCCCAACCGGCGTTCGAGTACGAGGAGTCGGTGGCCAAGGCCCAGGCCGCGATGCGGGCGATCGCGCTGGCCTGCCAGCAGCCGGAGTGGGCGTGAGGGTCCTCGTCCTCGACAACTACGACTCGTTCACCTACAACCTCGTCCAGTACCTCGGCGAGCTGGGGGCGCAGGTGACCACGGTGCGCAACGACAGGGCCACGGTCGACGAGCTGATCGAGACGGGGTTCGAGCGCTGCGTCGTCTCGCCCGGGCCCTGCACCCCCAACGAGGCGGGCATCACGCTCGAGCTGGTGCGGCGGATGCCCGAGGCCGACGTGCCCACTCTCGGCGTGTGCCTCGGCCACCAGGCGATGGCCCAGGCCTTCGGGGGAGCGGTGAAGCTGCACCCACCCGTCCACGGCAAGGCCACCACGATCGAGCACGACGGGCGCACGATCTTCGGCGGGCTGCCCAGCCCACTGCGGGTCGGGCGCTACCACTCGCTGATCGTCGATCCGGCGCTGCCCGACTGCCTGGAGCAGTCAGCGGCCGGCGGAGGCGTGCTGATGGCGTTGCGCCACCGGGAGCTGCCCGCCGAGGGGGTCCAGTTCCATCCCGAGTCGATCCTCACCGAGCACGGCCGCGAGCTGCTCGCCAACTTCCTCGGCCGGCCCACGTCGTCGAACGGGGGCTAGGTGCCCGACCCGGTCCTCACACGCGCGATCGACACGCTCTGCAGCGGAGACTCCCTCACGGAGGATCAGGCCGCCGAGGTGCTCTCGGAGATCATGCACGGGGAGGTCTCGGAGATCCAGATCGCGGGCTTCCTGATCGCGCTGCGCACGAAGGGGGAGACGGTGCAGGAGCTGGCCGGGCTGGCACGCGTGATGCGCGAGCTCGCCGCCCCCGTCGTCGTCGATCGCGACGACCTGCTGGACACGGCCGGCACCGGCGGCGGGCGCAGCTCCTTCAACGTCTCCACGACCGCTGCGCTGATCGCAGCCGGGGCGGGGTGCGCGGTGGCCAAGCACGGCAACCGCTCGGCCACCAGCCGGTCGGGCTCGGCGGACCTGCTGGAGGCGCTCGGCGCGCGCATCGACCTCGGCCCCGAGCAGGTCGCCGAGTGCATCCGCGAGGCCGGCTTCGGCTTCATGTTCGCCCCCACGCATCACCAGGCGACCCGCTACGTGATCCCGGTGCGCCGCGAGCTGGCGGTCCGCACGATCTTCAACATGCTCGGGCCGCTGACCAACCCCGCCGGTGCCCGCCGCCAGCTGATCGGGGTCTCCGACCCGGGCTTCCTGCACACGATGGCGGGCGCGCTGGCGCTGCTCGGGGTCGACCGCGCGCTGGTGGTGAGCGCCGAGGACGGTCTCGACGAGATCTCCGCGGGCGCTCCCACGCAGGTCGTCGAGGTCAACGGCGAGGAGCTCACCAGCTACGTGCTGACACCTGAGGAGGCCGGGCTCGGCGCCACCGTGGAGACCCCGCCCGGCGGGAGCCCCGAGCAGAACGCCGCCCTCACCCAGGCGATCCTGCGTGTGGACGGCCGCCCCGACGGACCTGTCGCGGGCGAGGAGCTGGCGCTGATCAACGCGGGCGCGGCGATCTACGTCGCGGGCGCAGCCGGGTCGATCGCCGAGGGCGTCGAGGCCGCGCGCGCGGCGCTCAGCGAGGGCCGCGCCGCCGAGGCCCTGTCGCGCTACGTGGCCGCCACCCACAAACTCGCGCCCGTGCAGAGCCGGCGATGAGCGCGACCGGCGAGCCCGCGACCAGCTCCGCCGGGCCCAGCGTGCTGGAGCGGATCGTCGCGCAGACGCGCGCCGAGGTGCAGCGTCGAAAGCGCGAGCTCCCCGTCCGGCAGCTCCCCGCGCCGCCGCAGGGAGCCGGTGCTCCGCCCCGCTTCGAAGCCGCGCTGCGCGCGCCCGGCCTCGGCGTGATCGCCGAGTTCAAGCGCCGCTCGCCGTCGGCCGGGAGGCTGCGCGAGGACGCCGACCTGCACGAGATGCTCGGGGCCTACGAACGCGGGGGCGCCGCCGCCTTCTCGGTGCTGACCGAGGAAGCGAACTTCGACGGGAGCCTGGAGGACCTGCGCGAGGCCCGCAGCCGCCACCGACTGCCGGTCCTGCGCAAGGACTTCATCATCGACCCCTACCAGCTGCACGAGGCGCGCTCCGCGGGAGCCGACGCCGTGCTGCTGATCGTGGCGGCGCTGTCCCAGGAGCAGCTCGTGGGCCTGCACGAGCAGGCGCGCGAGCTGTCACTCGACGTGCTGGTCGAGGTCCACGACGCGTCCGAGCTGGAGCGGGCGCTCGCGGCGGGGCCGACGCTGGTGGGCATCAACAACCGCGACCTGCGCGACTTCAGCGTCGACGTCGGCCGCACCGAGCAGCTGCGGGCACAGATCCCGGACGGCGTGGCGGTCGTGTCGGAGTCGGGCATCGGCACGGCGGCCCAGCTGCGCAGGCTGCGCGCGGCGGGGGTCGCGGCGGTGCTGATCGGGGAGTCGCTGATGCGCGCCCCCGAACCTGCGCGCGCCCTGCGAGCCCTGCTCGACGGCCTGCAGGACGGCCCGGAATAGCCTTTATGCCTTCGGGGGCAGACCTTTAGTTCGGCTTCACAC
>DATJBO010000111.1:0-7059 GCA_035515315.1 Solirubrobacteraceae bacterium | reverse complement strand
CGGGTCGCGTCGCGGAAGCTCGGCCCCACGGCGGGCAGCTGGGCGGCGCCCTCGTGGACCGTCAACGCAGCGGCCTGCTCCACCAGCGCGTTGGCCAGCACGTGCGGGAGGTGCGACACGCACGCCATCAGGCGGTCGTGGGTGACCGGGTCGATCGCCGTGGGGCGCGCCCCGAGCGTGCTCAGCAGCCTGTGCATGCGCTCGTACAGCACGCCGGCCGTGGAGCCGCGGGCCGGCGTCAGGTACCAGGTCGCGCCGTCGAACAGCCCCTCTCGGGCGTGCTCCACGCCGGCCGTCTCTGCCCCGGCCAGCGGGTGGCCCCCGATGAAGCGCTCGTCGGCCCCGGCCGCCGCCAGCGGGCGCTTGGTGGAGCCGACGTCGCTGACGACGCAGTCCGGACCGGCGCTGTCGAGCGCCGCCGCGACCGTGTCCGCGATCGCCGACAGCGGCGTGGCCACGAACACCACGTCGGCGCCGGAGACCGCCTCGGGGATCCCCTCGGCGCGCGAGTCGATCGCCCCGAGCTCCAGCGCCCGCGCGCAGACCTCGCCGTCGCGGTCGTAGCCGCTGACGTGCGCCCCCGCGCGGTTGCGGGCCGCCAGCCCGATCGAACCGCCGATCAGCCCGACCCCGAGGACGGCGACCTTCAACGGCGCTGTCTCGGGGCCCGGGCCATCAAACCGTGCTGAGCTCCTTGCCCGCCAGCGCCGCCGCCTGCTCGATCGCGCGCGCGAAGTCCTCGAACTCATCCGCCACCAGTGCCTGGGGCCCGTCGCAGATCGCCTCGTCGGGGTTCGGGTGGACCTCGACGATGATCCCGTCGGCCCCCGCCGCCGCGGCGGCGAGCGACAGCGGCTTGACGAGGTCGCGGCGTCCCGCCGCGTGGCTGGGATCGACGATCACCGGCAGGTGCGAGAGCTCCTTCAGCACCGGGACGGCCATCAGGTCCAGCGTGAACCGGTACGCGGTCTCGAATGTGCGGATGCCGCGCTCGCACAGCATCACGTTGGGGTTGCCTTCCTTGAGGATGTACTCCGCCGCCATCAGCAGCTCGTCGAGCGTCGAGGACAGGCCCCGCTTGAGCAGCGCCGCGCGCCCGGAGCGGCCGACCTCGGCGAGCAGCGGGTAGTTCTGCATGTTGCGGGCCCCGATCTGCACCACGTCGGCGACCTCCAGCACAGCGTCGATGTCGCGCATGTCCATCAGCTCGGTGACGATCGGAAGCCCCGTCTCGGCCTTGGCCTCCGCCAGCAGCCGCAGGCCCTCCTGGCCGAGACCCTGGAAGGCGTATGGCGAGGTCCTCGGCTTGTAGGCACCGCCGCGCAGCAGCGTCGCCCCGGCGTCGCGCACGATGGCGGCGGTCTGCATCGTCTGCTCGCGCGACTCCACCGTGCACGGCCCGGCGATCAGCGCGAAGCTGTCGCCGCCGATCTTGCGGCCTTCGATGTCGAGCACGGTTCGCTCACCGTGCGTTATCTGGGCCGAGGCGAGCTTGTAGGGCTTGAGGATCGGCACGACCCTGTCCACCCCGGGCTGGCCCTCGAGGCCCAGGCTGGCAACGCTTGCGTCCTGCTCGACGTCGCCGATCGCGCCGATCACGGTCACGCGCTCGCCCTGGCTGCGATGGGCGCGTGCGCCGGCTCGCTCGATCTTCGAGACGACGGCGGCGACCTCCTCGTCGGTCGCCCCCTCCTTCATCACGATCATCATTGACTCATCCTTTCAACTGACGTCTGGGTTTAGCTGTTTGCCGCGAGCTTCGGCCCGTCAGGGCCGGCTGCTCGTGAGGGGGACGCCCACGGCGCCCCGGTGGTGGCGCTCGGTCCCATCGGGGACCCGGTGCGGCCCTGCAACCCGCTCACGCACGGGTCCACGGCCGAAGCGCCTAGCTAAATCGCCAGGCGTAGGAGGGCGACCAGACGGCGCTCGTCGCTGTGCTGCGCTGATATTCGCGTGCCGTCCGGTGCATGGTGATCCACGACTTTTGTAGCAGACAATCGCCCGCCGGTCCAGCATGCAAATCCTCGACCCCCGCGGACGGGGCCCGGCGCGGGACACGTGACAGCTAGGAGGGCGCGGCGGCGCCGGCCAGCACCTCCTGGAGGGCCTCCAGGAAGCGGGCGTTCTCCTCGGGGAGCCCGTAGGTGACGCGCAGGGCGGGCTGATCGGCCCCCAGCGCGGCGCCCGCGCGCACGAGCACCCCCCGCTGGCGCAGGCCCTCGACGACCTCGGCCTCGTCGACCTGCTCGCCGAGGCGCACCCAGCAGAAGTTCGCCTGCGAGGCGGCCTGCTCGAGGCCGAGTGCGGCGAGGCCCTCGTCCATCGCCAGGCGCTCGGCGACCGTCTTGGTGACGCGGTCGGTGACCTCGTCCTGGTGGGCCAGCGCCTCGACGGCCGCCGCCTGGGCGAGCGCGTTGACGCCGAACGGCTGGCGGACCTGGTCGAGCGCGCGGGGCAGCTCGGCCGACCCGCACAGCGCGAAGCCGACCCGCAGCCCGGCGAGGCCGTGGACCTTCGAGAAGGTGCGCAGCAGCACCAGGTTGGGGTGGCGCGCCAGCAGCTCGATCGAGGCGTCGGGATCGTCGAGCAGGTTGAACTCGCAATAGGCCTCGTCGACGATCACGCACACGTGGCCGGGAACCTCCTCCACGAACGCCGCGATGTCGGCCAGGGGAAGAGCCGTGCTGGTCGGGTTGTTGGGGTTGCACACCAGCGCCAGGCGGGTCACGACGGTGATCTCGCGCAGCATCCCGGGCAGGTCGTGGCGGTCGTCGGCGTCGAGCTTGACGGTGGTCGCGCGCGCGCCCGAGGACGCGGCCAGCTGCGGGTAGACCGAGAAGGAGGGCCACGCGTAGAGGATCTCGGCGCCGGGCTCGAGCAGCGCCTCGGAGGCCGCGAGCAGGATGTCGCAGGAGCCGTTGCCGACGGCGATCCGCTCGCCCGGCACGCCGTAGCGGTCGCTGAGCGCGCGCCGCAGCCGCGCGCAGGACGGGTCCGGGTAGCGGTTCAGCCGGCCCAGCTCACGGTCGATCGCCTCCCGCACCTCGCGCAGCGGCGGATACGGGGACTCGTTGCTGGCGAGCAGCACGAGGGGCTCCTCCGTGGCGTAGCCGCCCGCCACCGGGTACACCGGGATCCGCCTGATGCGCTGTGCGAACTCGATCGCCACGTGCCTATTGTGCCGCGATCCGGCGGCGCGGGTCCGCGAGCCGCTACTGGGCGGCAGCCAGGTCCGCGCGCAGCGCCTGCGCCTCCCCCAGGTACACGTGGGCCGGCTGATGCTCCTCGGGGGCGTAGTAGTGGATCATCACCCTGATCACGCGCGGCAGCGACCCGGGGACAGGGATCTCGCGGGCGCACAGCAGGGGCACGCGCTCGAAGCCCGCGGCGCGGGCGGCCGCCGCGGGGAACTCCGCGTCGAGGTCCTCGGTGACGGTGAAGATGCAGCTCACCACGTCCTCGGGGGACAGGGCGTTGCGATCCATGATCGCGCGCATCAGCTCGGTGGTGCGCTCGAGGATCTCCACGGCGGCGTTGCGCTCGACGCTGATGGCCCCCCGCAGGGCGAACAGTCGCATGGCGGCGATTGTGTCAGAGGGCGCGCAGGCTCCCGAGCTCTGCCGGGGTGAGGCGGCGGTGCTCCCCCGGCGCGAGCCCCCGCAGTCGCAGCGGCCCGAAGCGGGTGCGCACGAGCTCCCGCACCGGGTGCCCCACGGCATCGCACATGCGCCGCACCTGCCGGTTGCGTCCTTCGCGGATCGTGATCTCCAGCTCCTGGGGGCCGAGCCGCCGCACGCGCGCCGGCGCCGTCGGGCCGTCCTCGAGCTCCACGCCGTCGCGCAGCGCCTGCAGCGCCGCGGCGGTGAGCGGGCCGCCCCCGACACGGGCGCGGTAGGTCTTGGGGACCTCGAAGCGGGGGTGGGTCAGGCGGTTGGCCAACTCGCCGTCGTTGGTGAGCAGGATCAGCCCGGTCGTCTGCCGGTCGAGGCGGCCGACCGGGTACAGGCGAGCCGGCTCGCGGCCGAGGAGCTCGACGACGGTCGGCCGTCCGCGGGGGTCGCTGGCCGTGGCGAGGACGCCGAGCGGCTTGTTGACGACGTAGGCGACGCGCTCCTCGGGGCCGCCCAGCGGCCGCCCGTCCACGCACACGAGCTTCGCAGCCGACACGTCGCATGCGGGATCGGTCACCGTGCGGCCCTCCACGGTCACGCGCCCGGCGGCGACGATCTCCTCCGCCGCGCGCCGCGAGGCCACCCCCGCGTGGGCGAGGTACTTCGCTAGGCGCATTCGCGCGTTCGGCGATCGCGATTCATCGGGCTGCCACCATAGGAGCCCGGGTGTTGTGCTGCCCGCCGCCGACCATGGACCTCGAACTACTCGACACGACGCTCACCGCAGCGGGCGAGCGGGGCTTCCGCTCCCGCCAGGTGTGGGGATGGCTCGCGCGCGGGGCCGGCGGCTACGAGGAGATGACCGACCTGCCGGCGCGGCTGCGCGAGCGCCTCGCGGGCGAGGTGCCGTTCTCGAGCCTGGATCTGCTCGACGAGGCCCGCGCGGGCGACGGCACGGTCAAGGCCCTGTTCGCCACGCACGAGGGTCATCCGCTGGAGGCGGTGCTGATGCGCTTCCGCGACGGGCGCCGCTCGGTGTGCCTGTCCTCGCAGTCGGGGTGCCCGCTGACCTGCACATTCTGCGCGACCGGCTCGATGCGCTTCGCGCGCAACCTGAGCGCCTCGGAGATCCTCGACCAGGCCCTGCACTTCCGCCGGCTCGGGCCGATCGACCACTGTGTGTTCATGGGCATGGGCGAGCCCATGCTCAACCTCGACGCGGTGCTGGAGGCCTGCGAGCGGCTGCCCGACCTCGGCGTCACCCACCGTCGCACGACCATCTCCACCGTCGGCTGGGTGCCGGGGATCCGCCGGCTCGCCGAGTGCGAGATGCCCGTCCGCCTGGCGCTGTCGCTGCACGCTCCCGAAGACGCGCTGCGCTCGGAGCTGATGCCGGTGAACGAGCGCTTCCCGCTGGAGGAGGCGCTCGCGGCATGCTGCGAGTTCTACGCGCGCCGGCGTCGTCGCGTGTTCGTCGAGTACGTGATGCTGGCGGGCGTCAACGACCGCTACGAGCAGGCGCTCGCGCTGGCCCGGGCGCTGAGCCAGCCCGCTGGGCGGACGTGCCCGTTCAAGGTCAACCTGATCCCCTACAACCCGACCGGCTCGCGCTACGAGGGCTCCGGCCGCGGCGCGATCGCGGCCTTCCGGGAGGTCCTGCAGGGGGCGGGCATCCCCGTGACGGTGCGGCTCACGCGCGGGCGCGAGATCGCGGCCGCCTGCGGGCAGCTCGCCGCGGGCCGCCCGGGGCACGGCCGAGGACGGTCCGAGCCACGCAGAGGCGAGAGGCCGGGGAGCGGTGAGGAGCTAGGCGGCGCTCCCGCCGGCGCGGGCCTCACCCGCGCGTAGCAGCCGCTCGCGCAGCTCCGCCTGCTCCTCGGGGGTGGGGTCCCAGCGGGCGATGTCGGGCAGCTCGTCGAGGCTGCGCAGGCCGAACAGCTTCAGGAAGTGGACCGTCGTGCGGTACAGCACGGCGCCGAACTGGGAGCTGCCGGCCTCCTCGATCACCCCGCGGTCCAGCAGCGAGGCCGTCGCGGAGTCGGCGCTGACGCCCCGGATGCGGGCGATCTCCGGGCGCGAGACCGGCTGCAGGTAGGCGACGATCGCCAGCGTCTCGGCCTGGGCGGGGCTGAGCGTGGCCACGCGCGGGCGGCTGAACAGGCGCCGCGCGGCCTCCTCGGTCTCGGGGTCGCTGGCGAGCGTCCAGCCGCCGCCCAGCTCGCGCAGCCGCAGCCCCCGCCGGCCGGGTGCGTACTGCTCGGCGAGCTCCGCGAGCGCCGCCTGCACGGCGGCCTCGCCGGCACCGGCGGCCTCGGCCAGCTCGGCGGCCGTGAGCGGATCGGATGACAGGAACAGCAGCGCCTCGATCGTGCGCACGAGCACCTGCGTCTGATCGCCCTGGCCTCCCGGCAGGGCGATCAGCGGGCTCTCGCCGCGGCCCTGCGCGCCGGGGTGGGCGCTCACGCCGGCACCTCCTCCTGGGCGGGCTCCTCGGCGGCCCGGTGCCCGGGCTCCTGCCCGGCTTCCCGTGAGGCGCCGGGCGCGGTGCCCCCGCGCGTGACGCGGGCGACCCTCAACTGGGGCTCCTCCGGGGCCGTCGCCGAGACCTCGATCTCGCCGAAGCACTCCTGCTGCTCCCAGGAGGCCTCGCCGCGTTTGTAGAGCTCGAGCAACGCGAACAGGGTCACCGCGATGGTCATCCGGTCGACCCCGCGGACCGCCTCCTCGAAGCTGAAGCTGCCGCGCCGCAGCAGCTCGCGCAGGTGCGTGAGGCGCTCGCCGATGCTCACCCGCGGGACGGCGATGTGGCGCACGTCGATCGCCGGCGGCATCGCCAGCAGCCGCCCGATCGCGGCCCCGAGCACGGCCGGATCCTGCGAGCCGTCGGGCGCCGGGAGCAGCGTGCGGCGCAGCCCGGCCGGCAGCGGCGCGGCCCGGAAGCGCACCCCGTGCTCCGCACCCAGCAGGCCGGCCAGGTGCTCGCCGGCCGCGCGGTAGCGGCGGGCGTCGAGCATCCGCGCGAGCAGCTCCTCGGCGGCCTCGCCGGGCTCGATGTCCAGCAGCTGCTCGTCCTCACCGGTGAGCATCAGCCGCGACTTCAGCTCCAGCAGGGCGGCGATCAGCAGGATGAATTCGGTGGCGCTCTCGAGGTCGAGCTGCCCGGAGCGCTCGAGGTGGTCGAGGTAGGCGAGCACCACGTCCGCCAGCTCGAGCTCCAGCAGGTCGACCTCTTCGCGCAGGACCAGCGTCAACAGCAGGTCGAAGGGCCCGCTGAAGACCTCGAGGTCGAGGTCCAGCGCGCCCACCCCGGCGGGGGAGCCAGAACTCATCCGCCCACGGTACCGGGCGCCGGCGACGATCCTGCGCGCGCCGGCCCTCCTGGCGCGCCGACGCCCATCAGCGAGCGGACGTCGGCCAGGGTCTCGCGGGCGATCGCGTGCGCCTGCTG
>DATJBO010000110.1:0-5119 GCA_035515315.1 Solirubrobacteraceae bacterium | reverse complement strand
TCCGAGCCGTACGCCTCAGCGGTCCAGATCGAGTCGAACCCCAGCCGCTCGGCCTCGAGCACCGACTCGGCCGCGCCCGGTGGCGGCCCGCCGGCCCAGTAGCCGGTGTTCAGCCCGAGCTTGAGCGTGCCAGCCATCTCGCCCGCGACCCTACCGGCTCACCCGCTCAGGCACCGTCTACGAGCATGAGCGTGAAGCCGTCGTACCCCTTCAAGCCGACCGTCTGGATGGTCGTGGCCTGCACCCTCCGCTCCCGCCCGGCGAGCTCGTGGAAGCGGCGCATCCCCAGCGCCCCCTCGTCGCCGGTGCCCTCGTCGACGACCGCTCCCCCCCGCACCACGTTGTCCACGACGATGATGCCCCCGGGCCGCACCAGCTCCAGCGACAGCTCGAAGTAGGTTGGCGTGCTGCTCTTGTCAGCGTCGATGAACACCAGGTCGAACGGTCCGGCCCCCTCCGCGATCAGCGTCTTCAGCCCCTCCGCCGCCGGCCCCACGCGCAGCTCCACGCGATCGCCGAGTCCCGCGTGCTCGATGTTCGCGCGGGCCACCTCCGCGTAGTCGGCGTTCAGCTCGAGTGTGGTCACGCGCCCGCCCGGCGGCAGCGCGCGGGCAAGCAGGATCGTGCTGTACCCGCCCAGCGTCCCCAGCTCGAGGATCGAGCGGGCGCCGTGGATGCGCGCCAGCAGCTGGAGGAACCTGCCCTGCGCCGGGGACACGGCGATCGGCGGCAGCCCGGCCTCGGCGCTCGTCCGCAGCGCGTCCTCGAGCGCGGGGTCGCTGCCCAGCAGCGTCTCCCCCACGAACTCGTCGACCTCGTTCCAGGCCTCCCTGCTCAAACGCGCGCTCCGGCCGCCTCGCCCCTGCTCATCAGCGCCAGCGGCACGGATAGTCCCGCGGACCGGCGCACCGTCGCGATCTGGCGCCCGGGTTGCACCGCCGGGCGAACGGGGCTCGCATCCTCGCCGAGCATCTCAACGGCCCGCGGAAGGTCCGCGAACACCAGCGCCAGCCCCCACAGGCGCGCCGGGCGGTCGGACCCGCCCTCGCGCTCGAACACCTCGGCCGGTTCCTGGACGACCTCGAGGATCACCTCCCCGAGCCGGAAGAACGCCTGCCGCGGGGCGCCCGCCGGCGTCGGCTCCTCGCGGATGCGACGCAGGTCGAGCCCGGCCGCCTGCAGCGCCGCCACCGTCCTGTCCAGCGACGGCGACATCGCAACCACGTGGTCCACCCCGGCGGCGCCGTTCGGATGCTCCGGCGCAGGACCGGCGGGCGGCGCGGTCGAGATCGTCGTCGCGAGCCCGTCGAGCTCGGTGCTCGCGACGCCCCGCAGCGACCACTCGAGGATCGCTCTCCCCGCCTGGGCTCCGCGCAGGTTCAGCACGACGCTGCCGAGCTGGCAGGTCTCGCCGTCGATCGCGAAGCCGAGCGCCTCCCAGGCGCCGGGGTCGTCCGCGAGCGCAATCTGCTCGACGCTCACCTCGGTCACGCTCCCAACCGTACATGCTGGCCACTGCTCGACGCAGCGGCGGGACGGCGGGCCGGCCCCCGGCCGACCCGACCGCGGCGCCGCGGGCCTGACCACGGCTGCTCCTAAGCTGGCGAGCAGGTGAAGGACTCATGAGCTCACAGGGCCACCGCCGCTCGTTGGTGGTGCTCCGCTACGTGCTCCCGGCGCTCGTCACGCTGGCGGGCGTGGTGATCATGGCGATGGGCAGCGAGACCGACCTCGAGGGCGGCGCCGCGATCGTCAGCGCCGGCCTTGCGATCTTCTTCTTGAACTGGCTGTTCCGCGCGGGCGTGGCCGGGGACCGCGACCGCGACGCCGAGGACGCGGCTCGCGACTACTTCGACCGCCACGGCCGCTGGCCCGACTGAACTCGGACTAGCCGGTGTACCCGGCGAGCATGGTGCTGAAGGCGAACGGGCTCTGCTGGATGCCGTCGCATTCCTCTTCGGGATCGCCGCCGCCGCACGGCCGGTCGCGGTTGACCGACCAGAAGCTCACCCGCGCGAGGCGCTCCTCGCTTGCGAACGAGAGGATCTGCGCGAAGTCTTCCTCGCTGACCGTCTCCGAGCGCTGGTCGGTGTCGCCGTTCATCGTCGAGATCCCCGCCTGTTCGTAGGCGGAGGCCCGGGTGATGCCGTAGGCCGAGGCCAGCTCCCCGGCGAGCGCTTCGAGCGCCTGAACCGAGGCCGCCGCCATGCTCCCGACCGGAGGGCCGAAGTCGAACGGCATGATCGTCCAGCTGTCGGGATGCAGTCCGGACGCCACCGCGTCGGCGATCAGGCTACGGCCGGTGGCGTCCGGTCCCGATTGCGTGCTGGGGAAGGTGACCGAGATCTCCAGGCCGGGGTCGGCGCCCTGCAGCAGGGCGAGCGCGGCGGTCACGCGCTGACGGACCTTGGCGCTGCGCAGCTCGTTGTGCTCGATGTCGATATCGATCGCCTGCAGCGAGTAGGCCGCGACCACCTTCTGGTAGGCGGCCGCCAGCGCCTGCGAGGTCTTGCACGCGGCGCCGAGCTTCTTGCCGCTCCAGCCTCCGAACGACACGTCGACTTCGCCGCCGGCCGCGCGGATCTGTTCGATCGCCTGCTGGTCGACACCTCCTAGCAGCGGCCGGTGCCCGTCCCAGGCCGGGTTGCACTTCCCCTTGCTGAGGACGAAGGCCAGCGTCAGATCGCCAAGGCCGCTGTCGGCGAGCACTTCGGCCGGGGGCTGCGGGTCGCCCCAGCCCATGTACTCGTAGGGGGCCGCGAGCTCGACCGGCTGGGCCCGTGCACCGGCGGCCCAGAGCCACAGCCACGCCGGCACGAGAGCGAGCACGAGCATGAGCGCGAGCGCGGCGGCGCGGCCGGTCCACGCCCGGCCTCGGCGGCCGACCGTCGTGCACCCCTCGCTGCCGCCGCGATTCATGCCGGAGATGATCGCGCACGGATATCGTGCCTGCCTCGTGGAGGGGCAGCCGCACAGCCGGCCCGCGCACCAGGCCTTCGGCCTGCCCGAGCGCCCGAACCTGGTCCTGGTGATAACCGACCAGCAGCGCGCCACGCAGCACTGGCCGGAGGATCCCAGCTGGCTGCGGGAGCTCTGCCCGCACGAGGCGGAGCTGCGCGCGCACGCACTGTCGTTCTCCCACGCCTTCACGGCCACCGCGATGTGCTCCCCCAGCCGCGCCTGCCTGATGACCGGCAAACGCCCGTCCCGCCATGGCGTCACGCTGACGCTCACCGAGGGCGACCTGTGGCCGGACCGCCGCAACGCGCCGGCTGCGTTGCGAACGGCGCTGCGGGAGGGCGCCAGCGGGGAGATCCCGCGCGGGCGACTGGCGCGGAGCTTCGTGCGCACGGCGCTGCGGCTCGGACCCAGGAGCGGCCACGAGCCGGAGCTGCCGCCGGGGATCGACACGCTCGCCACGCTGCTGCGCGACCGCGGCTACCACGTCGCGATGAAGGGCAAGTGGCACCTGAGCAAGCCCGTCGACGGCGAGCACTGGGGAGCGGCTGACCCGCAGCGCCTGGAGCGCGACTACGGCTTCGGCGACTGGGAGCCGCCCGACGCCGGCGGGGACACCAAGGCGCACAACTTCGGCGGCGGCAACGCCGGGAGCAGCCGCGAGGGCTGGGACGAGGATTACACCCGCCAGATGGAGTCCTGGCTGTCCCGCGCGGGCCTGCCCGAGCCGTTCTGCCTGGTGTTCTCGCTCGTCAACCCACACGACGTGCTCGGCTACCCGGGCTCCTACCTGCCGGGCGGCTACGAGGTCGACGAGTTCCGCGGTCTCGGCGTGCCGCTGCCGGCCACGATCGACGAGGACCTGCGCGAGAAGCCGGCGGTGCAGGCGCTGTCGCGGCTCGGCATGGACAACTACCTCGGCCCGCTCGCCGACCTGCAGGCCAAGCAGGACTACGTCGACTTCTATGCCTACCTGCACCGCGTGGTGGATCGCCATCTCGGGCGGCTGCTGAGGGCGCTCGGGCCGGCCGACGACGAGACCTCGCTGCGCTCGCGCACGATCGTGATCCGCACCTCCGACCACGGCGAGATGGGGCTCTCCCACGGCGGCCTGCGCCAGAAGATCTTCAACGCCTACGAGGAGACGATCCGGGTCCCGCTGGTGATCTCCAACCCGCGCCTGTTCCCGCAGCCGCGCGAGAGCGACGCGCTCGTGTCGCTGCTCGACATCGTGCCGACGTGCCTGGGGATCGCCGGTCCGGGCAAGCGGCCGCAGAGCCTCGACGGCGAGGACCTCTCGCCGCTGATCTACGCGCGCGCCCCGGCGATCCGCGACGCCGTGCTGTTCACCTACGACGACCACCAGGCCGGGACCGCGCTGCAGAACGCATCCGGCCAGCCCAACCGCGTCCGGTGCGTGCGCGACGAGCGCTTCAAGTACGCCGTGTACCTGGACCCGGACGGCAGGGCCCGGCCCGAATACGAGCTGTACGACCTCCACGACGACCCGCTGGAGGCGCGCAACCTGCTGGGCGTCCGTGGCGGGGATGCGCGTGAGCGCCGCCAAGAGGAGCTGCGCGAGCGCATGGCCGAGCGCCTGGCCGAGCTGTGCACGGAGAGCGGGACGCTCTCGCCGCCGCTCTGAACCTAGTCCAGCACGAACTCCCCGGCGCGGTAGATGACCCGCTCGGACCCGTCCCTGAGCGTGGCGGTGACGGCGCGCTCGGTGGTGGAGACCACGTCGGTGTGGACGCTCGAGCTGTTGAACCCGAGTCGCTCCCAGTCCTCGGGCTGCAACGTCCCCGGGTCGCCGACGTAGGCGTCCTGGTAGGCGCGCCCGAGGGCGATGTGGGTGTTGCCGAACTCCCCGCCGACGTTCTCGTCGTAGAGCGTCTGGGCCATGAAGCGGGTGATCCGCGAGAACCGCCGGTCGGTCAATGAGAACTCGCCGATCCGGTCGGCGCCCTCGGTGGCGATCATCTCCTTCAGCACAGGCTCGTTCTCCTCGGCGCTCGCCCGTGTCACCCTCCCGCCGGCGAACTCCAGGCGGATGCCCCTGACCAGGTTGCCGTACCGGTACAGCGGCTGGTCGCAGTGGATCCAGCCCTCGGTGCCGCGCCAGTCCGGGCTGGTGAAGATCTCGAAGCTGGGGATGTTGCGC
>DATJBO010000109.1:0-6213 GCA_035515315.1 Solirubrobacteraceae bacterium | reverse complement strand
CCACGACCGCCTGATGGCGTGCGTGTCGCACCTCCCGCACGTGCTGGCCAACGCGCTGGTGGAGCAGGCCGCTGCGTTGACGGTCCACGAGGGCGCCGCCCAGCTGCCCGCCGTGGGGCCGAGCTTCCGCGACGCGACCCGTGTCGCCGGCGCCAACACGCGCATCTGGACCGACATCTACCTGTCCAACCGCGACGCCATCGTGGAGGGCATCGACGAGCTGCTCGACCGCCTGCAGGAGGTCCGTTCGTGGCTGGCCGACGCCGACGCCGACGCGCTCGGCGAGTGGAACCGGCGGGCGCGTACGGAGCGCGAGCAGCTGCTCGGTGCCGGGCTGGTGGGCGGCCCCGTCCAGGAGTTGCGGGCGTCGGTGCCGAACAGGCCCGGCGTGATCGCGGAGATCGCCCTCGCACTCGGGCGCGACGGCGTCAACATCGCCGACATGGCCCTCTCGCCCTCGGAGGACAACCGCCAGGGCGTGATCGCCCTGTGGATCCGCGGGGACGACCAGGCGGGGCGCGCCCAGGAGCTGATCAACGGTCTCGGCTTCCCGGTCGCACGGGCGTGAGCGCGCGCGGACGATCGGCCCCGGGCGCCACCAGCATGCGCTTCGAGCCCGCCGAAGGCCTCACCGGATCGATCTCCGCGCCGGCCGACAAGTCGATCTCCCACCGCGCGGCGCTGCTCGGCGCGATGTCCTCCGAGCCGGTCCGCATCGAGGGCTACCTGCACGCTGCCGACACCCACTCCACGCTGCAGGCCGTGGCCTCGCTCGGAGCGCTCGTGGAGACCCAGGACGGCGCCGTGGTGGTGCGCGGGACCGGGCTGCGCGAGGCGTTGCAGCCCCAGTCGGCGATCGACGTCGGCAACGCGGGGACGCTGATGCGGATCCTGCCGGGCTGGCTCGCCACGCAGGACGGGCGCCGCTTCACGCTCGACGGCGACGCCTCGATCCGCCGCCGGCCCGTGGACCGCATCATGGACCCGCTGCGGGAGATGGGGGCCCAGCTCCGCGCCCGCGAGCAGCGCTTCCCGCCGCTGCACGTGAGCGGCACGCGGCTGCGGGCGATCACCTATGAGCTGAAGGTTCCCAGCGCACAGGTGAAGTCCTGCGTGCTGCTGGCGGCACTCGCCGCGGATGGTGCCACGACCGTGATCGAGCCGACCCGCAGCCGCGACCACACCGAGCGGATGCTGCTCGCGGCGGCGGCGCCGATCGTGCGCGAGGGCTCCCGCCTGACGGTTGCGAACGTGGACGAGCTGCTGCTCGGGGATCTGGCGATCCCGGGTGACCCGAGCTCCGCGGCCTTCCTGGTCGCCGCCGGCGTGCTGGTCCACGGCTCGCGGCTGCTGATCCGCGATGTCGGCGTCAACTGGACCCGCACCGGCTTTCTGAGGATCCTGCGCAGGATGCGGGGGATCGTGCTCGGGGACCTCGAGGAGAAGTCCGACGAACTCGTCCCGCACGAGCCCGTCAGCGACCTCGACGTCGCCCACGGCGCGCTCGAGGGGACGGTCGTGGAGGCCGACGAGGTGCCGCTCGCGATCGACGAGCTGCCGCTGGTGGCGCTGCTCGGCTGCTTCGCCGAGGGGGAGACGCTCGTCAGGGGGGCCGGAGAGCTGCGCCTGAAGGAGTCCGACCGCATCGCCGGCGTGGTCGATGGCCTGCGCGGGCTGGGGGCCGACATCGAGGCCACCGCCGACGGGTTCTCGGTGCGCGGCACCGACGGCCTGCGTGGCGGCACGCTCGACGCACGCGGCGACCACCGCATGGCGATGATGGGCGCGGTCGCCGGGCTCGCCTCGCGCGAGGGCGTGGAGGTGGTCGGGATCGACGCCGCGGCGGTCTCCTACCCGTCGTTCGTCGCCGACCTGCAAGCGGTTTGCTCATAGCGATCGACGGACCCGCGGGGGCCGGCAAGTCCACCGTCGCACGAGCGCTCGCACGCGAGCTCGGCTTCTCCTACCTCGACAGCGGCGCGCTGTACCGGTCGGTCGCGCTACGCGCCCTGGAGCGGCCGCACGCTGCCCCCGCGCAGCTCGCCAGGGACATGCACATCGAGCTCGACGCCCGCCCCGGCGCGCCCGAGCAGGGCGTGCTGCTCGACGGGCGCGACGTGACGGCGGCGATCCGCGAGCCCGAGGTCGCGGCCGAGGCCTCCCGGGTCGCGGCCGATCCGACCGTGCGGGCTGCCCTGCTGGAGAAGCAGCGCGCGCTGCTCGCCGGTGGCGACTGGGTGGCCGAGGGCCGCGACATCGGCACGGTCGTGGCGCCCCACGCCGACCTGAAGGTGTTCCTCACCGCCGGCCCACGCGAGCGCGCCCGCCGCCGCGCGCTCGAGCAGGGCGCCGACCCGGATGCCGTGCTGGCGGAGCTGGCCGCCCGCGACGAGCGCGACCGCTCGCGCGAGCACGCTCCCCTGAGGCCCGCCCCGGATGCCGTGGAGCTCGACACCAGCCTGCTCACCGCCGCCGAGGTGGTCGCCCGCGTCGCGGCCCTCGCCCGCGCCTCCGCGGGCCGGTAGGGCTCAGCGGCGGCCGCAGCGCCGCGCGCCGTGCCCGCTGCGCCGTGCCCCGCTGCCCGCTGCGCCGCCGGGGGACCGAGGCGGCCCGGTCATACTCATGCGTCATGAAGGTCGCGCTGGTCGGCTATCCGAACGTCGGCAAGTCCTCGCTGATCAACCGCCTCACCGGGTCTCGGGAGGCGGTCGTCCACGCGCGGCCGGGGGTCACGCGCGACCGCAAGGAGCTGCCGTGCGAGTGGAACGGGCGGCGCTTCACCCTGATCGACACGGGTGGCATCGACGTGCGCGACGCGGACCCGCTGGCCGGGTCGATCCGCGAGCAGGCGCGCGCCGGCGTCGCGGAATCGCAGGTGGCGGTGCTGGTCGTGGACGTCCGGGCCGGGCTGCGACCCGGCGACGAGGAGCTCGCCGACCTGTTGCGCCGCGAGCCGGTGGCGAGCATCGTCGCGGCCAACAAGTGCGACACGGCCGCGGACATCCCGCTTGCCGCCGAGTTCCACCGCCTCGGGCTGGGCGAGCCGGTGCCCGTCTCGGCGACCCAGGGTCTCGGCACCGGCGACCTGCTCGACCGGATCGTCGAGCTGCTGGAGGAGGCGGCGGCCGGCGGCGACGAGGGCGAGGAGGACGAGGAGGCGATCCGCCTGGCCGTGATCGGACGGCCGAACGTCGGCAAGTCCTCGCTCGTCAACCGCTTCCTCGGACAGGAGCGCGTGATCGTCTCCGACCGCGCCGGCACCACCCGCGACGCGATCGACACCGTCCTGCGCTCCGGCACCCGCGAGATCACGCTCGTCGACACCGCCGGCATCCGCCGCGCCGCCAAGGTCGCAGACTCGGTCGAGTACTACACGGCGCTGCGCTCGCGGCGGGCTGCCGAGCGAGCCGACGTGGCGCTGGTGGTGTGCGACGCCTGCGACGGGGTCACCGCGCAGGACCTGCGGATCGCCGAGCTGGCGATGAAGGCGGGCTGCGCGACGGCCCTCGTCCTGAACAAGTGGGACCTCCTCGAAGAGCAGCGCGAGGGCGACGAGCGTGCCCGCGAGCTCGAGCACGAACGCGCCAAGGTGGCCGAGAAGCTGCGCCTGCGCCCGCGCGTGCTGACCGCCAGCGCGCGCACCGGTCGCCACGTGGAAAGGGTGCTCGCCGAGGCGGTCGCGCTGGGCGAGCGGATGACGGTGCGAATCCCCACCGCCGAGCTCAACCGCTTCCTGTCGGAGGTCACCGCCGCGCGCCAGCCCCCGATCGGCGCCCGCGGGCGCTCGGGGGGCCACAGGCTGAAGCTGATCTACATGAACCAGATCGGACGGCGCCCGCCGCGCTTCTCGATCCAGGTCAACTCCCGCGGCCGGGTGACCCGCGACTACGCCTACTTCCTCGAGAACCGCCTGCGGGCCCGTTACGCGATGGACGGGGTGCCGCTGATCATCGACTTCGTCGAGCGCGGGCAGCGCGCCGCGGTGCGGGCTGCATAAACTGCCGCCCTAGCTTTGGCCCAGACCTCAGACAGCGAGTTCCTGTTCACCTCCGAGTCCGTCACGGAGGGGCACCCCGACAAGATCGCCGACCAGATCTCCGACGGGGTGCTCGACGCCGTGCTCGAGGACGACCCCTACGGCCGGGTCGCGTGCGAGACGCTGGTCAACACGGGCCTGATCGTGGTGTCCGGCGAGATCTCCACCGAGACCTACGTGGACATCCAGGAAGTGGCCCGCGAGACGGTGCGCAAGATCGGCTACGACGACGCCAGATACGGCTTCGACTGCCACACCTGCGCGGTCATCAACGCGATCGACAAGCAGTCCCCCGACATCGCCCAGGGGGTGGACGCCGCCTACGAGACCCGTCACGACCCCTCCGACGAGGACGAGCTCGACGTCGCCGGGGCCGGCGACCAGGGGATGATGTTCGGCTACGCGACCAACGAGACCGAGGAGCTGATGCCGCTGCCCATCTCGCTGGCCCACAAGCTCGCCAAGCGGCTCTCGGAGGTGCGCAAGGGCGAGGTGCTTCCCTACCTTCGTCCCGACGGCAAGACCCAGGTCACCGTCCGCTACGAGAGCGGGCGCCCTGTGGAGATCGAGAAGATCCTGATCTCGACCCAGCACGCCGACGGGATCGACGCCGAGTCGCTGATCAAGCCCGACCTGCTCGAGCACGTGCTGCGCCCCGTGCTCCCGGCCGACCTCTACGAGGAACGCAAGCTGGCCCGCAACTTCCTGGTCAACCCCACCGGGCGCTTCGTGATCGGCGGCCCGATGGGCGACTGCGGGCTGACCGGGCGCAAGATCATCGTCGACACGTACGGCGGCATGGCGCGGCACGGCGGCGGCGCCTTCTCCGGCAAGGACCCCTCGAAGGTCGACCGCTCCGCCGCATACGCCGCCCGCTGGGTGGCCAAGAACATCGTCGCCGCCGGGCTGGCCGACCGCGCCGAGGTGCAGGTCGCCTACGCGATCGGCGTCGCCCACCCGGTGTCGGTGATGGTCGAGACGTTCGGCACCGAGAAGATCGGGCGCGGGCAGATAGCGAGCCTCGTCGCCGACCACTTCGACCTGCGCCCGGGGTCCTTCCGCGAGGAGCTCAAGCTGCACCGGCCGATCTACCAGAAGACCGCCGCCTACGGCCACTTCGGCCGCGACGACCACGACTTCACCTGGGAGCGCGTGGACCGCGCCGGCGCGCTGCGCTCCGCGGCCGGGCTGTAGCGGGCCCGCCGCCCGCGCGGGAGCGGGCTGTGACCGGAGCGCGCGCGGGGAGGGGGCTGTGACCGGAGCGCGCGCCGGGAGGGGGCTCTGACCGGAGCCCGCTCTAGGGTCGGGAGCTTGTCCGCGATCGCGCAGGTGGAGCCGATCACCAGCACCCGCGCCCTGCGGGGCCCGTTCGACTACCTGCTGCCCGAGCCGCTGCGCGAGGATGTGGCGATCGGCTCGATGCTGGTCGTGCCGTTCGGCGCGCGCACGATCCTCGGGGTCGTCACGGGCCTGTCCGAGCACAGCGAGGTGGCCGACCAGCGGCTGCTCGCGCCGCTGCGGGCGCTCGAGCTAGGGGTCCCCGAGGAGCTCGTGGGCCTGGCGCGGTGGGTGGCCGGGGAATACTGCTCGACGCTCGCCAGGGCCCTCGGGCTCGTGCTCCCGCCCGGCGCCACCAGACGGCTCGGCGGACGCCGGCGCGCGGTCCGCGCGGCGCGCCGAAGCGAGCCGCTGGGCGCGCGCCTGGCGCCCGGCGCCGCGCTGAGCGGCGAACAGGAGGCGGCGCTCGAGCCGCTGCGGGCCGCGATCGCCGAGCGGCGCTTCGAGCAGCGCCTGCTGCACGGGGTGACCGCCTCCGGCAAGACGGAGGTCTACCTCCGCGCCGCCGCCGAGGCGCTGCGGCAGGAGCGCGGGGCGATCGTGATGGTCCCGGAGATCGCGCTCACCCCGCAGATCGTGTCCCGCTTCTCCGAGCGCTTCGGCGAGACCGTCGCGGTGCTGCACTCGCGCCTGACGACCGCCCAGCGCTACGCCGAGTGGCGGCGCCTGCGCGAGGGCGAGGCGCGGATCTGCGTCGGGCCCCGCTCGGCCGTGTTCGCCCCCGTCCAGCGGCTCGGCCTGATCGTCATCGACGAGGAGCACGAGGCCTCCTACAAGCACGAGGGGGATCCCCGCTACGACGCCCGCGAGGTCGCCGAGGAGCGCGCCCGCCGCGCCGC
>DATJBO010000108.1:0-24754 GCA_035515315.1 Solirubrobacteraceae bacterium | reverse complement strand
CGGCTTTGGCTGTTGAAGGTCACGCGTTCTCGTTCAGTTTCAGTGGTGAACCGGGAGGGCATCCGCTCTCTGAACCGCAGGGTCTGGCGATCGACCAGTCGACGGGTGATGTGTATGTGGTGGATAAGAAGAGCGACCGGGTCGAGGTGTTCGAAGCGTCGGGCAAATGGCTGGCGTCTTTCGGTGAAGCGGGCACGGGTGCGGGCCAGTTCAAGGAACCGACGGAAGTCACGGTCGATAACGAGCTGGGTGGTGTGGGTGAGGGTGATGTGGCGGTGATCGAAGCCGGCAACAGGCGCGTGCAGATCTTCAACCCCGAACACAAATCCGTCGCGGAAGTGACCGCTGCGCAGTTGAACGCTGCCGGTGTCGGTGAAGAGAAAAACGGTCTTGAACGGGTTGAAGCTGTCGCGTTCGACGGTAGCGGCAACCTGTGGATCTGGACCAGGAAAAACGGCAGCAGCCAGGTGCTGAAACGCAGCGAAGCCGGCGTGCTGGAATGGGCGTTCGAGTCGAGCTTTGGCCTTGGCGGTACTGCCCGTGGTCTCGCGGTCACTCCGACCGGTGACCTGCTCGCCTACGGGGCAGATGGCGTCGGTTTCATCGAACCCACGGGCGAAAAGCCGCCGGGCCTCCTCGAAGGCCCGCGTGGGAGCGGCTTGAGCCCGGCGACGGGCTTGGCGTTTGACCCGGCCAGCGAAGATCTCTATATCGATAAGGGTTTCGAAGTGCAGCACGTCCCCGGCTGGTCCTCCGAAGAACGGCCCAGCGACGCGTTCGGCGCCTCGGCGCCGGGGAAGCTCGCGGCGGGCGTCGGGATCGCGGTCAGTGACCACGAAGGCTTTCAACACGACGTGTATGTCGCCGACGCGACAGAACACCTGGTGGACGTGTATGCGCCACTCACGCTCGCCACGGCAAAGCTCATGCCGGCCACCGAAGTAACCGAGACCTCGGCGATGCTCGGCGGCGAAGTCAACCCGCAGGGCGAACCGGTCAGCGGCTGTGAGTTCGAATACGAACAAGGCAACGAAGGCACCAACACGCAGCCGTGCTCGCCGGCGCCGGGGTCCGGCAGCGCCTTCGAACACGTCTCGGCGTCGCTGACGGGCCTGGCCGAAGGCAAGCAGTACGTTGTGAACCTGTCGGTGACCGACGCGAATGGTGTCAGTCACGCCCAGCAGCGCCAGTCCTTCACGACCCCGTATAGCTTTGATCTGCACAGCGCCGGGTCGGGGTCGGGCACGCTGGAATGCGAACTGCTCGAAGCCGGCAAAGAGAAGAGTCGTGGGGAATGCGAAACGGGCTATCCCCCGGGCACGGAAATGAACGTGTACGCGACCGCCGCGGAAGACTCGACGTTCGAAGGCTGGACGGTCCTGGAAGGCCCGACCAAATGCGAACAGGAACACCTCAACCCGTGCTACATGGTGATCCTGCAGCGCCGCGACGTGGCCGCGAACTTCGCGCTCAAGGCCGCCGCGAAACTCCCGTTGACCGTCCAGAAGACCGGTACCGGGCACGGAACGATCAACTCGAACCCCCCCGGGCTCGACTGTCTGCCCGCCGAAACGCAGTGCTCGCACGAATTCGAACAGGGCGCCACGGTCACGCTCACCGAGACCCCCGAAACCGGCGCAGAATTCTCCGGCTGGAGCGGCTGCACCAACAACCCGACCGAAACCGAATGCGAAGTGCTGATCAGCGAAGCAAAGACCGTCGACGCCGAGTTCACCGAGCTGGCAAGCCACGTCGTGCCGGAACCCGTGACCGAACCCGCGGCTGTCGAAGTGCAGCTCTCCGAAGGCCGCGGGGTGCTGAGCGCGACGCTGAAGGGGAAGGTCAGGCCGAACGGCCTGGCGCTGTCCGCGTGCGCCTTCGAATACGGGACGAGCACGGCGTATGGGCAGAGCGCGCAGTGCGTGCCCGCCTACGGGGAAATCGGCAAGGAAGGCGAGACGCCGGTCACCGCGACCGTCACCGGGCTCTCGCCCGACACGACCTACCACGTCCGTCTGATCGCCGCCAACGCCAACGACGAAGCTTCCCCCGCGCACGGCGCCGACGTGCCGTTCTCGACGCCCGGCCCGGGGTTAGGCGAAGCGTTCGTCACGGGTGTCTCCGACGTTTCCGCGTCGTTGAACGTGTCGATCGACCCCGATGGCGCGCCGACCTCGTGGCGTTTTGAATACGACACCCGCGAATACCGGGAAGGCGAAGCGCCGCACGGGACCAGCATCCCGGTACCCGAAGGCTCGCTGGGGGCCGGTGGCGTCTCGCTGCCGCTCAGCCAGCTGTTGGCGGGCCTGACGCCGAGCACCCGCTACTTCTACCGTGCCGTCGCCGTCAGCCAGCTCCGGGTCGAAGGTGTGACCCAGCCGGTGCTGTTCGCGGGCCCGCAGCAGAGCTTCACCACCCAGACCGCGAGTACCACCTTCGCCCTCCCCGACGGGCGCGCCTGGGAAATGGTCAGCCCGCCGCAGAAGAACGGCACCTTGATCACGACCGCGAAGACCTACGAACAGGGGGCGGTGATCGAGGCCGCGCCGGCGGGTGGCGCGCTCACCTACGTGGCGAGCAGCCCCTCCGAATCGGCTCCGGCGGGTTTCGTCGAAGAGACCCAGCTGCTCTCGCGGCGCGCCCCGCAGGGCTGGAGCACGCGGGATCTGTCGATCCCCCACGAACAGGCGACGATGATCCCGTTCACCGAAGGCCCGGAATACCGTCGTTTCTCGAGCGACCTCTCGAAGCTGCTCGTGCAGCCCTTCGGCCTCTTCACCCCCTGCCTCACCGCGCAGGGCGCCCCCCAGCCGTGCATCTCCCCGGCGGCCTCCGAACAGACCCCGTTCCTGCAGGACCTCCAGAGCGGCTCCTACACCCCCCTGGTGACGGGCTGCCCCGCCCCTGCCTCTGGGCAGCCGTGTCCGGCCGCGGTCGCAGAACACGCCGACGTTCCTCCCGGTACCGTCTTCGGCCAACAGCAGGAAACGGAACCCTCCGGCTGTGAAGCCAAGGACCACTTCTGCGGCCCGTGGTTCCTCGCGGCGACACCCGACCTCGCTCATGTCGTGCTGCGCTCGGCCGCCGGTCTGACCGAAGGCGAAGGCGCCGCCGGCGGCCTCTACGAGTGGTCTGCGGGCGGCCTCACCTTCATCGGCAAGGGCGAACACGAAGGCGACGGCCACGAATCCGAACCGGGCGCGACCCCGGCCCGCGGCGCCCACGGGATCTCAAGCGACGGTTCGCGTGTGATCTTCAACGGCACCTCCGAAAGCCCCGCGCACCAGACCGTCGAAGGTCTGCTGCTGCGCGACACCGAACGCGGCGAAACGCTCCTGCTCGGCGAACACGGCGTCTTCCAGACCGCTAGCGCCACCCTCTCGCGCGTCTTCTTCACGGAAGCGGGCGACCTGAAGCTCTGCGAAATCGTCACCAACGAAACGGGCCACTTGGAATGTGGCTTGACCGACCTGACATCTGGAGCTGGCGCACTCGGGGCTGTGCTCGGCGCAAGCGAAGACGGCTCCTACGTGTATTTCGTCTCCGCCGGGCTCCTCGGCGACGGCGCCCAGCACGGCGCGCTGGCGGGCGCCGACAACCTCTACGCCGACCACTACGAAGCCGGCACCTGGACGCCCTCGTTCATCGCCACGCTCACCCCCGGCGACGAACACGACTGGCTCGAACAGAGCCAACGCGAAGGCAGAGTCCTACTCGAACACCAGCCCACGCGCGTCTCCCCCGACGGGCACTGGCTGGCGTTCATGTCCCTGGCGCCGCTGACCGGCTATGACAACCGTGAAGCGCCCGGCGCCAAGCCCGTCACCGAGGTGTACCTGTACCACGCCGCCGAGGGCGGCCAGCCGCCCTCGCTGACGTGCGCCTCCTGTCTGCCGAGCGGCGAACGCCCCACCGGCATCGAACAGCAGAAGCTCGAAGACAGCGGAGAAGGCGGCTACTTCGGAGCCTGGCCCGACGATCTCGTCGCGGGTGAGCTGCCGGGCTGGGAGAATGTAAAGACCTACATAGTTCAGCCCTACCAGGCGCGCTATCTGACCGACCAGGGCAGGCTGTTCTTCAACGCTACCGACGCGCTGGTGCCGCTCGACACCGACGGGGTCGCCGACGTCTACGAGTACGAGCCCGAAGGCGCCGGCAGTTGCACGGGCGCCTCCTCCTCCGGCGCCGTCGCTTTCGAGCCCGAACGCGCCTTCGCCGGCGGGCCCGGCCGCACGCAACCGGGATGTGTCGGGTTGATCTCCTCCGGTGACTCCGCCGAGGGCTCGAGCTTCCTGGAAGCCTCAGAAGACGGCTCGGAAGTCTTCTTCCTCACCAACGCGCGGCTCTCCGCGCAGGACGTCGACACCGCGCCCGACGTGTACGTCGCGCGCGAATGCACGGGCTCCTCGCCCTGTCTTTCCTCCCCGCTCTCGCCGCCGGCGTGCGACAACGAAGCCTCCTGCCGCCCCGCGCCCTCCCCCCAGCCCCAGCTCTACGGCCCCGGGCCCAGCGAAACGTTCACTGGCCCCGGGGACCTCCCGCCGGCCCCGCCGCCCGCCAAGCCCGCCTCCAAGCCCAAGCCGCTGACGCGCGCGCAGAAGCTCTCCAAAGCCTTGAAGGCCTGCCGGCGCAAGCACGACCGCCGCCGGCGCGCAAGCTGCGAACGCGCCGCCCGCAAGAAGTACGCCGCCAAGGCCGGCAAGACCAGGCACACCGCCGCCCACCACGGAGCACACCGGTGAGCGACCTGAGGCTTACCGCCGGCGCCGCCGTCGCCGCGCTGCTCGCGGCGCTGGCGCTGCTCTCCTTCACCCCGCTCGCCTCGGCTCAGCCGTCTCCGTCTGCCTGGTGGCGTCTCAGCTCGACCTCCCGCCCCTCCGACCTGCAGCCGGGCGGCACGGGTACTCTGGTGCTCGTCGTTGAAAACGTCGGCGACGCCGTCGCCGACGCCGCCCGCGAACCCGTCACGATCGACGACCTGCTCCCAGAAGGTTTGCGCGCCACCTCCGCCAGCGCGATCACCGCGATCGTCAACGAAGCCGCCCCGATCCCCTGCGAAACCCGGCAGGCGGGCGCGGCCGTCGCCTGCACCTTCTCCGGCGCGCCCTCCGAACTCCCCGGAAGCGAGGCGAGCTTCGCGGGACTCCCCCCGTTCCAGGACATCGAAGTCCGCATCCACGTCCAGGTCAGCGCGTCCGCCGTGGTCTGTGAACCGCACTCCCCGGCCTGCGAACGCAACCTCGTCACCGTCACCGGTGGTGGCGCGCCGGCGTCCTCGCTCTCGCGCCCGGTCGCGGTCAGCCCGCTGCCGCCGCCGTTCGGGGTCGCCGACTACGAGTTCGACCCCGAAGAAGCCGGCGGTCGCCCCGACACGCAGGCGGGCTCGCACCCCTTCCAGGCCGGCTTCGACGTCACCTTCGACCAGGACCTCGAAGAAGGCGAAGAAACAGAGGGCGCGGCGGAGAAGCCCGTCATCCACCCCGTCGCGCTCCCCAAGGACCTGCGCTTCAAGCTCCCCGCCGGCTTCGTCGGTGACCCCTCCGCGATCCCGCAATGCCCGATCGGCAAGTTCCTGCACCAAATTCACCTCGGTGTCGCCGGTATTGGAGCGGACGAATGCCCCGCCGACACCGCCATCGGCGCCGCGCAGACGAGCTTTTTTTTGCCGCGCACGAGCATCGGCTACTGGAGCGAACCGGTGCCGTTCTTCAACCTCGAACCGCAGGCCGGCGAGCCCGCACGCTTCGGCTTCTACGTCCCGGTGCTCCACGCGGGCGTCTTCATCGACACCGCCGTGCGCTCCGGCCAGGACTACGGCGTCACCTCGATGACCTCCAACATCACCCAGGCTGCCGCGGTCGCGTTCGCCAAAGTCACCCTCTGGGGCGTCCCGGGGGACCCGGTCCACGACAGCCAGCGCGGCTGGGAATGTCTCCTTTTGGCTCGCCGAACAGGAATCGGCTCGTGCCCCGCCCTGGACCAGTCCCATCCCCCCCCGTTCTTTGACCTGCCGAGTTCCTGCAGCGGCCCGCTGATCACGAGCGTCGAAGCGGACTCCTGGCAGGACCAGGGCGACTTCCAGTCGTTCGCCAGCGAACCGGTGGCGGGCATGCAGGGCTGTAACCACCTGCAGTTCCTCCCCGAAGTCAAGGTCACCCCCGACGGCTCCGCCGCGAGCACCCCGACCGGCCTTGATGTGGACGTGCATGTCCCCCAGGAAGGCCAGCTGAACCCCGAAGGGCTGGCGCAGTCGAACATCAAGGGGATCGAGGTCACGCTCCCGGCGGGTGTGACGCTGAACCCGTCCTCGGCCGATGGGCTACAGGCCTGCACCGCCAACACCGCCAGCCCGCTGGAAGGCCACTTGGGTGTCCCTGGCAACGAGGTCGGCTACCAGGGGGTGCAGAGTTTTGAAACCGAGCCTGGTGTGAGCGCGCCCGCCTTCACCCCCTATAAACCGGCCAGCGTCGACGCGCTCTCAAACGGCTTCTCCGAACCGTTTCAGCCTGGCGTGGATTTCTGCCCGGAAGCCTCGAAGGTCGCGACCGTCAAGATCACCACGCCGCTGCTGCCCAACCCGGTCACGGGCGCGGTGTATCTGGCTGCCCCCCAGAACTTCGAAGGCTTCCCGCCGGAAAACCCGTTCGGTAAGCACCTGGCGATGTACATCATCGCCGAAGACCCGGTCTCCGGGTCGCTGGTGAAGCTCCCGGGCCGCGTCGAACTCGGCGGCGAACCGGGCGCCAGCGGCGAACTCGCCCCGGGCCAGATCAGAAGCTTCTTCCAGGATAACCCGGAGCTGCCCTTCGAAGACGCCGAAGTGCACTTCTTCGGCGGTGAACGCGCTCCGCTGGCGACGCCCGACCACTGCGGCACCTACACCACGCAGGCGAGCTTCGAACCGTGGGACGGCGGCGAACCCGTCACCAGCTCCTCGAGCTTCCAGATCACCAGCGGCCCGAACGGCGGCCCGTGCCCGCCCGCGAACCTGCCGTTCACCCCCGAACTTCACTCCAGCGTCGCGAACGTCAACGCCGGCTCCTTCACCTCGCTCTCCACGACCCTCTCGCGCCCGTCGGGCGATCAGAGCATCGGCTCGGTCACTTTGCACTACCCGCCGGGCCTGTCGGGCTCCCTGTCGGGCGTCAAGCTCTGCGGCGAAGCGCAAGCCAACGCCGGCAGCTGCGGGCCGGAAAGCCTGATCGGTGAAACGATCGTCAGTGTCGGTGTGGGTGGCGAGCCGTTCACCGTCACCGGCGGCAGGGCGTACATAACGGGCCCGTATAACGGCACCGGCTCGTGCACGCCCGGTGAAGCGGGCTGCGCGCCGTTTGGGCTGTCGATCGTCAACCCGGCCAAGGCCGGCCCGTTCGTCCTGCAGCAGGGCCGCCCGGTGGTGGTCCGCGCGAAGCTCGAAATCGACCTGCACACCGCCGCGCTGACCGTCACCACCAACCCTCCCGGAACCCCGTATTCGATCCCGACGTCGATCGAAGGCTTCCCGCTGCAGATCCAGCACGTCAACGTGCTCGTCAACCGCCCGTCGTTCACCTTCAACCCCACCAGCTGCGACCCGCTGCAGATCACCGGCACGATCGCCGCCACCGAAGGCGCCTCCAGCCCGCTCTCAGACCCCTTCCAGGTCGCCAACTGCGCCCGGCTGAAATACGAACCGAAGCTGACCGTCACGACCGCCGCCCACGCCTCCAAAGCCGACGGCGCCTCCCTGAACTTCAAGATCACCTACCCCCCGCAGGCGATCGGCAGCCAGTCGTGGTTCAACTACACCCATTTCGACATCCCCAAGCAGCTTCCCGTCGAGCTGCGCACCACCCAGCACGCCTGCCCGATCCAGACCTTCCAGGCAAGCCACGCCGCCTGCCCGCCGCAGTCGCTGATCGGCCACGCCGTCGTGCACACCCCGATCCTCCCGGTCCCCCTGGAAGGCCCCGTCTATTTCGTCAGCTACGCCGCCGAAAAATTCCCGGACGCGATCATCGTCCTGAAAGGCTACGGCATCACCGTCGAACTCGTGGGTGAAGGCTTCATCAACAATAAGCAGCACGTCACCTCCGTCACCTACGAAAACCTCCCCGACGTCCCGTTCGAATCGATCGAAGTGAGCATCCCGCAGGGACCCTTCAGCGAGTTCGGCTCGAACCTCCCGCACGAATCCTATGACTTCTGCGGCCAGAAGATCACCATGGCGACCGTCTTCAAGGCATCCAACGGCCTCGAAATCAACCAGAGCACCCCCGTCACCGCCACCGGCTGCCCCGCCGGCCTGACGCGCGTGCAGAAGCTCGACGCCGCGCTTAAGAAGTGCCGCACCACCTACAAGCACAGGAAGAAGAAACGCTACGCCTGCGAGAAGGCCGCCCGCAAGAAATACGCCGCCAAAGCCGCCAAGTCGAGCAAGCGCCACGCCCGCCGGCACGCCGTCAACAAGGCCGCTCGCGCGCGCTCCGCCGGCGAGGGCCCAACCCTGCCGTTGCCTGGGGCGCTGCTCGCCTTCCTCGAGGATCCGCTACGCGCCTGACAGCGCCGCCGACCACGAGCAGACATGCGCACGCGCGCCGCCGCTGGATCTGCGCGGCACTGCTCGTGCTCGCGCCCGCGCTCCTGCTGCCGGCCGCCGGCGACGCCCTGCCGGCGCGCGCCGCGGCGACCGTGCAGGTCAACGACACCGGGCACCTGCACCGCACCAGCGGCCGCGGCATCACGATCAACCAGGTGCTCAACGAGGCCGGCTCGGCGTCCGGCACGATCCCGGGCAGCATCTACATTCACCTTCGCGTCGTCTCGGTGAACCGTGTGACCGCGGAAGTGAACATCTACCCGCACGGAGGCTTCGTCGGCGGTGAGGCGTCCGCGGGCTTCCGCTCCTCGGGCGCGACCGCGACCTTCAACGGCACGCTGACGGTGACCCGCGGCTCGGGCCGCTACAGCCACGCGCACGCGTCCGGCCTGAGCTTCACCGGCACGATCGCGCGCGCCAGCGACGCGATCCTCGTGCACGTCAACGGCCGGCTGTTCACTTGAGCTGGCGGCCCGCCGCCGCTGTGCTCGTCGTGATGCTGTCGCTGGCGGCCCCAGTCGCGGCTCGCGCGCTCACCCTCCACGCCACCCTGCACGCCTCCTTCTCCCCGGATCGTCTCGGCGCCTCCACCACGATCTCCTTCGCGCTGCGCCTGTCCACCGCCGAAGGGGTCGCGCCGCCGCCGCTGACGCACATGGACCTGCGCATGCCGGCCGGCATCGGCTACGCCACCACCGACCTCGGCCTCGCGCTGTGCCGGCCGGCGAGCCTGCTCGCCAAGGGCCTCTCGGGCTGCCCGCCGGACTCGCGCATCGGCTATGGCAGCGCGCTGGTCGAAGTGCCGTTCGGCTCGGGCGCCGGCCAGGAGATCCCCGACATTGAGCTTCTCGCCGCACCGTCCAGCACCGCCAACACGGCGGTCCTGTTCTATGCGACGGGGCTCTACCCGATCACCGCCGAGCTCGCCTTCCAGGGCGAAGTGCTGCCCGACAGCGGCCCCTTCGGCTCCCAGCTCGCCGCGAGCATCCCGCTGCTGTCGAGCATCCCGGGCGGCCCTGACGTCTCGATCGTGCAGGTCAACACGACGATCGGCCCGAGGAACATCACCTACTACAGGCACGTTCACGGAAGACGTGTGCCGTTCACCCCCCGCGGAGTGGCTGTCCCCGAACGCTGCCCCCACGGCGGCTTCCCGTTCGCCGCCGACTTCACCTTCCAGGACGCCAGCACCACGACCGCGCAAACCACCGTCCCATGCCCGCTTCCGCGCCGCAGGCATCGCTGAGTCACACGCCAGCGGCCGACACCGTGCGGCCTGCGCCTGACCGCCTGGGCGTCGAGGAGACCCACCTCATGCCCGCGCTCGCTGAAACGGTCGCGCTGCACCTGATCAGCGTGCTGCCGGTCCTCCGCCGCGAGCTCGAGCACAACCAGGCGCGTGCCGTCCTGATCCCGAGCCGCGAGCTGCGCGACGCGGCCCTGCAGGCGCTCTCCAAGCGCGGCAACATCGAGGGCGCGGCCCTGTTCGCGACGCTCGCGCCCCGCGCCCACAGGACCGCCGCGACGCGCGCCCTGGCGGCCTTCCAGACCGCCTACAACTACCTGGACGCGCTCTCCGAGCAGCCGAGCGCGCAGCCCTCCCTTCACGCCGCGAACCTTCACCGCGCGCTGCTGGCGGCGCTCGGCGCCGACGTCGAGCACACGCGCTTCTACTCCCTTCAGCCCGGCGGCGCCGACGACGCCGGCTTCCTCACCAGCCTGATCGTCCGCTGCCGCGACTCTTGCGCTCAGCTTCCCTCGTTTCCGCTGCTCGCTCCGCTCGCCCTGCGCGCGGCCGGCCGCATCGTCGAGTTTCAGTCTCTGAACCTTCCCGACGCCGACGGGGGACAGGGTCACCTGAACCGCTGGGCGCAGGCGCGAATACCGCCCGGCTTCGATCTCTCCTGGCGTGAGCTTGCTGGCGCCGCCGGCTCCTCGCTGGCGGTGCATGCGCTGCTCGCCGCCGCCGCGGACCCGGCGCTCACCGCCGGCGAGGCCCGCGAGATCGAGGCGTGCTACTTCCCCTGGGCGGGGGCGCTTCATTCCCTGCTCGACAGCCTCGTCGACCGTGCCGAGGATCGCCGGGCGGGGCGCGCCAGCCTGCTCGACGGCTGCACCTCGCGCACGCTCGCAGCCCGTCTGCGGGCGCTCGCCGCCTACGCCAGGCACGCTAGCGCCACGTTGCCGCAGCCGGCACGCCACGGGGTGATCCTGACCGCGATGTGCAGCTACTACCTCTCCGCCCCCGAGTGCCGCGACGCTCACGGCACTGCGGTCCGTGACGCCCTGCTCGAGCTGCTCGGCGCACCGTTCGGGCTGGCGCTTTCGATGTTCGCCGCCAAGCGCCTGCTGCACCGCCTGACCTCCGGCGTCTACCGCTGACGTGCTGGAGTGCCGTGAGCTGGTGAAGGTATATCCGGCCCTCGGTGGCGAGCCCGTCCGCGCGGTGGATGGCGTCTCCCTGACCGTGGCTGCCGGTGAGATGGCTGCGCTGTACGGCCCGTCCGGGTCGGGCAAGACGACGCTGCTGTTGATAATCGCCACGTTGCTCGAGCCGACCAGCGGCAGCGTCCTGATCTCCGGCGCCGATGTATCCTCGCTGTCTGAGCGGCAGGCTTCGGCCTTCCGTCTGCGCCAGCTGGGGTTCATCCGCCAGAACTTCGACCTGATGCCGGGGGTCAGCGCGATCGACAACGCTGCCCTGAAGCTGTTCAAGGACCTCCCGTGGCGCCGCGCGCGCGAGCGTGTCGCGCCGCTACTCGAGCGCCTCGGGATGGGCGAGCGCCTTGACCACCCGGCGGAGACGTTGTCGATGGGGGAGCGCCAGCGGGTGATGATCGCCCGCGCGCTGTCGAGCGAGCCGAGCCTGCTGCTGGCGGATGAGCCGACCGGCAGCCTCGACACGCAGCGCAGCCGCGAGGTGCTCTCCCTGCTGCGCGAGCTCTGCCGCGAGCGTGATGTCGCGGTCGTGCTCGTCAGCCATGACCCGCTGGCTGCCGGCTACGCCGACAGTGTTTATGCGCTGCGCGACGGCGCGCTGTCGGATGACCCCGGTCTGCTGGCGGCCCCGGTCGCGCTGCAGCGCCCACAGTGAGCGCCCGCAACCTCGCCCACCTGTACAGGGTGCGCCTCCGCGCCCGCTGGCTGCAGGAGTGCTTCGCCCTGGTCGGCATCGCGGCGGGGGTCGCGCTGCTGTTCGCCTCCCAGGTCGCCAGCGAGAGCCTGACCAGCAGCGTCGCGGAGCTCTCGCATGGGATCACGGGCCGCGCCACCCTGCAGCTGTTGGCGCGAGCCCCCCAGGGGATCCCCGAATCGCTCCTGGGCAGGGTGCGCAGCCTGTCCGCCGTCCGCTCGGCGGCGCCGCTGCTTGAAGCGAGCGCCCGGGCCTCCGGTCCCAAGGGCAGCGAGTCGGTGCAGCTGGTCGGCGCGGAAGCGAGCCTGCGCTCGCTCGGCGGCGCGCTGATCGCGCACACCGAACTCGAACCGTTCGCCGGGATCGGCGCGATCCTGCTGCCCGCGCCGCTGGCGAGGCACATCGGCGTCGTCAAGTTCGGCCGTGAAGCGACGCTCCAGTTGTATGGCCGTTCGCTGAAAGCCCCGTTGTACAGGCAGCTCACCGAGCGCCAGATCGGCGGGCTCATCGACAGCCCGATCGTGGTCGCGCCGTTGTTCTACGCCCAGGAACTCGCCGGTCTGCCTGGCCCTGTCTCGCGCATCCTCGTGCGGCCGCGGCCGGGCCGGGAAGCGCAGGCTCGCGCCGAGCTGGTGCGTCTGGCGGGCAGCTCGGCGGCAGTGCAGAGCACCGGCTATGACGAGCAGCTGTTCGCCAAGGCGGCATACGCGACCAACCAGTCGACGCTCCTGTTCGCGGTCATCAGCGCGCTGGTGGGGTTCCTGTTTGCGTTCAACGCGGTGCTGTTGACGCTGCCCCAGCGCCGGCGGCTGATCGCCGACCTGCGCCGCGAGGGCTATCCGCCGAGCGCGGTGCTGGCGGTGCTCGTGACCGACGCGCTCCTCTTGGGGGTGGTGGCCTGCGCGCTGGGCTTCGTGCTGGGGGATGAGCTCTCGCTTCACCTGTTCCGTTCGAATCCGGGCTATCTGGGTTCGGCGTTCGCGGTCGGTTCGCAGCGGACGGTCGGCTGGCAGGCGTTCGTGGTGGCCCTCGCGGGGGGGATCCTCGCGGCGCTGGCTGCGGTGTTGACGCCGCTGCGCGACCTGTTCGCACGCGATCCGTTGGCGGCGACCTCGGGCCGTGAGCGTGCGCTGGGCTCATCGACCGTCGCGGTCCTGTCGCTCGCGGGGCTGCTTGCGCTCGGCGTCGCGACCGCGGTGCTGCTGCTCGCCCCCTCGGCGGCGATCGCCGGCATGGTCGTGCTCGTGGCGGCGCTGTTGTTGGTGCTGCCGGCCGTGCTGGCGGGTGCGATCCGTGGGCTTGAGCGTCTGGCGCGGCTGCGCACCGGCGTGGTTGGCCATGTCGCGGCGATGGAGCTCGGCGCGGCCCGCGCGCGTGCGGTGGCGGTCGCGGCGACCGGGGCGATCGCCGTGTTCGGTGCGATCGCGATCCAGGGCGCCCACGCGGACCTGCTGCGCGGCCTGGAAGACGCCGCCCGCGATGAGAACGCGTTCACCGACCTGTGGGTCGCGCCGCCGGGCGCGTACAACCTGCTGCGCACTGCCCCGTTCCCCGCCGGCGATGAAGCGAGGCTCGCGGCGCTGCCGGGCGTGCGCAGCGTCCTGCCCTACCGTGGCGGCCTGCTCGACTGGGGTGCGCGGCGTGTGTGGGTGATCGCGCCCTCCGCGCAGGCCTCCCCGCTGCTACCCGCCTCGCAGATCCTCGAAGGGCGTCTGCGCTCGGCCGAAGCGGCGGTCCGGGCTGGCACCGGGGTGGTGCTCTCGCAGGCGCTCGCCTCCGAACACCATCTCCGCATCGGCGACCTCGTCACACTGCCCGCACCCTCGCCGCTGACGCTCCGGCTGGCGGCGACCTCGACGAACCTCGGCTGGGCTCCGGGCGCCCTGACGATGTCCGCCGCCGCATTCGCCCGTGGCTGGGGTCCGGACCTCGCCGCGTACAACATGTTGCTTGCCCCGGGCGTGCATCAGGGGGTGGTGGCCGGGGAGGTGGCGGCAGCGCTCGGCAGCTCCTCCGGTTTGGCCGTGCAGACGGCCATCGCTCACGAAAACGAACAGAACGCGCTCAGTCGTCAGGGTCTTCAGCGCCTCAGCGAGATCGCCACGTTGATCCTCCTGATCGCGGTCCTGGCGATGGCCTCGGCGATCGCCAACATGGTCTGGCAGCGCCGTCCCCGTCTTGCGAAGCTGAAGCTCGAGGGTTTCCCGCGCGCCGAGCTGTGGCGCATGGTGCTGCTCGAGAGCGTGCTGCTGCTCGCCGTCGGCTGCCTGACCGGCGCCGCCTTCGGCCTCTACGGCCAGCAGCTGCTCGATCGTGCGCTCGCGAACGTCATCAACTTCCCGGTCGTGCACTCGGTCGCGCTGCTGCCCGCGTTGATCAGCCTCGCGATCGTCACCGCCGCCGCCGCGGTGATCGTGGCAGTCCCCGGCTACGCGGCGGCCGGGGTTCCCGCCGCGGTCGCGCTGCAGGACTGACCGTGGCCCGTTCCCTGCAGAAACGTTCGCACTGCGTCGAGGTCAAACGACGGGCCCGACCGTCATCGCTGTGGAGGATCTTGCACCAGCACGACGAATCGGCGTCCCGACTTGCGCCGAGACGCGCTAACGTTGTGCAGCGGAAAAACGAGCATGAGGCCTTCCCAGATGCCAAGCAGCGCCGCCATGTGCCGCTCTCGCTCTCCTCGAGGCGGTCGCATCCTACCTAGGAGGCAGCGTGTCGCCGTCCGCCCAAACTGACTCCGATTTCCTCTTCCGTCCGGGTCTCGCCGAGGACACCCGTGTCGCGTTCCCGTTCGCTCTGCCGTCCGCGCTCGGGCCGCTCGAGCCGCTTGTCGGTACCTGGCACGGGCGTGGCCTGAACACCATTTGGCGACCGCACTTCCCCGACAGCCCCCAGGACCGCTTCCTGGAGCTCAACCTGACCTCCGAGATCCTCACCTTCAGCCCGATCCCCAACCGGGGGCTGCTGCAGCCCGACATCTTCATGTTCGGCCTGACCTACATGCAGCAGATCGCCGAGTTCGTGAGCGGCGAAGGCCTGCACATCGAGCCCGGGATCTGGGCGGCGGTGCCCGAAACCACCGCTCCGCAGGAGCCTCCGACCGTCGTGCGCATGGCATCCATCCCGCACGGCACGGTCATCCTCGCGCAGGGGACCGCATCCACCGCCGCGGGGCCGCCGACGATCCCGAACAACAACATCATCCCGTTCAAAGAAGGCCAGAACCCCGCCCCGGAATATGAACACGCCGCGGCCGAAGCCAACTTCCCCGAGCTGATCCTCTCCAACCCGAGCGAATTCCGGGAGGCTTCGCCCGGCATCGACCAGGCGATGGTGGAAAACCCGAACAGCCTCCTGCAAGGGGTCATCGCCCAGCAGAAGATCCGTACCACCACCACGCTGCAGATCACCACGACCGAAACCCCGGTCCCGGGAGGCGGCACCGCCAACACGGCGTTTCTCGGGGCAGGCAAGAACGCCGACGCGAGCAGCGTCGCGGCCACCTTCTGGATCGAGGCCGTCGAAGACCCGGACGGCGGGCCGGACACCCTTCAGCTCCAGTATTCCCAGACCGTGTTGCTGGATTTCAAGGAACTGCACTGGCCGCACGTCACCGTCGCAACGCTCAGGAAGCAGATCTGCCCCTGCGCGTGCGTCCCGGCTGACTCCACGGCCGCGCACGGCTAGCAGCTAGCGGGGCGAGACGCACGCCGACACGCCGGTCACCGGCGTGCTGATCGCTCAGTCCGGCGCCACGGGGGCATTTCGACTCAGTCGAGGGTCGCCCTGAGCACGGCCAGCAGCTCGGCGGCGTCCCGCAGGCTCTTGACGTCGGCGTCTCTGTCGTCGTGACGCCCGGCGGCGTACGAGGCGCGGATGAACTCGAAGGCAGCCTCGGCCTCGAATGCCTCGAGCAGCGTCGCGACGGCGGCCTGCCGCCACGCGCCCATCCGAGACCTCCATGCGGAAAGCTCGGCGCCCTCGAGCGTCTCTCGCTGGTCCGCCAGCAGCCGCGCGCACCTCTCGAGCTCCGCGAGCCGCAGGTTGATCGCACTCGGCGCAGCTGAACGCTCCGCGACCAGCCCTCCTGCTGACCCCAGCTCCACGGCCGTGACCCTACAGCATCATTTATCTGTCCGCTCCGACCGACGCTTTTCGCGCGTTTCCATGGCTGATCGAACGCACACAACCTGCCTGCCTGTTAGTGTTTATCGTGCCCCGCCGGAAGGCCAGCTCCCCACTGGCGGCCGGCTTGGTGGCTCATTCGGGGCGGGGGCGGGATCTTCCCTCGTTCTGCCCGCGCCAGTCGGGTCCGTGGGCTCTTCCTCCTCCGGAACGCCACGGCGCCCCCGCCCCGAGCCCCTCTTCTCCGGCTGAGCGACAGCCTTCTCAGCGGCCGCGGCGCGCCGCCGTGCCCTTCAGCTGCTTCTCGATGAATGCGTCCGCCCGTTTGACGCCCAGGAACGGGGTCAGCCACACGTGCGCGATCGCCGGCAGCATCCTCGGCAGCTGCGTGTCTGCTTTCGCACGTGTCTGCAGGTAGATGATCTCGAACACGGCGTGGATGATCGCTTCCATCGCCGTCCGTGACGGCGGCGACTGGCTTTGCAGCAGGCCTTCCTGCAGGAAGAACATGAACGCGGTGTGGCTGTCTTCGATGCGCTGTACGGCGGCGGGCCCGACGGCGTACGCCTCGACGAACCCGACGTGCGCGACGAGCGGGTTCTCGCCGAGCAGTTGGGTGAGTGCCCTGCCGGCCTCCCAGGAGCGCTCGGGCCATCCGTCCGTCGAGAAGTAAGCCTTGCTCGTGACGTCCATCAGCTGTTGGAAGCCGACCGCGTGCACGGCCTCGAACGCGTCCTGCTTGTCGGCGAAGTGCTTGTAGAAGTTGCGTCCGTCGACGCTCGCCAGGCGCGTGATGTTCGCGACCGTGGTCGCGGTGTAGCCCTTCTCGTAGGCCAGCCGGGCGGTGGCGTACATGATCCGCAGCCGGTGGTTTTCGGCGATCTGCTCCTCGGAGATCCGTGGGCGCCCGGGCGGCAGCACCCCCGGCATCTGTTGGATCGGCACCTCCGGGACGTGCGGGGAGCGCGCCAGCGCCGGTCCGGGTGTGAGCTTCTGCCAGCGCCGGCGGCCCGCCGGCGCCGCGTAGGAGGCGGCCCACTGCTGCAGCTCGCTGGTGAGCCCTCCCACGGCGCTCTCGCCGCGTCGCATCCGTGCGCCGACCATCCGCTGAACGGCGCCGAGCAGCACTCGCAGGTCGAGGTCCGGCAGTGCTGCGCGCGCCGGCGCCTGGCTCTCTCGCTCCTCGAGCGCTGTGGCTGCGGCGGTGATCGCCTGATCGCGGATGTCAAGGCCCGGGGCGCCGCCGGCCATCGCCTCGGCGGTCAGGAAGCGCGCGTTCGCCGGCTGCTCCTGGGCCCACGCGAGCAGCGCCGCGATCGCGGCGGCGATCGCCTCGCCGGCGGGCTGCTCTGCGACCGCCAGCATCATCGCCTCGTTGGCCTGGCGGGCGACCTCGGCGATCGTCGCCCGGTAGCAGTCCTCGCGGTCTGAGAAGTAGTCGTAGAAGGTGGGCCGGGAAACGCCGGCGTTGGCGATCACGTTCGAAACGTTCGCGCCCGCATACCCCGCCCGGTTGGCGGCGGCGACCATCCCCGCGAGGATCCGCTCCCGCTGGGTCTCCTTGCGGCTACGCCCTCCCGCTTGCGGCCTGCTACGCGACGCCATGCGCCGGGAAAGTACCTGACGCTCCGCCCGCCAAACGCCGAGCACAGACCCTGCCTTCGAGCCGTCGCGGGGCCGAGAAAACGATCCTATCCACACCGGCGACGTTTATCGCCTCGGCCATCCCGAATCCCCCCGGCGTCCGCCAGATGATCGCGCCCCGCTGGCTGGCGGCACGTACGCTCAGCGTGACGCTCGCTGCCGGCTTTGCCGGATCTCGCCGCTGTCGTTTATCGCGATCGAAGCACGGCGGGTGTGCCTTTCCCTGCCCCCGCTGCGCGCTGCTCGCCGAGATACCCGCCGTGCTCGCCATCGCGCGCCTTGCGCCTGGCACCCCGATGTGGCGAGCGCTCGCCGCGAGCTCCGTCTCTACGGGGACGCTCGGGCGCTGTTCGTTCAGCCGCGATGTCCACGTCGCCCGATCGTGTCCGGCCGGACAAGAAAGTGGCTGGGCCGCCGCGGGGGCGCGCGGCGGCCCAGCGCGGCCCGGGCAGAGGAGTCCGGGCACAGCCCTAGAGGGAAAAAGGGCTCCCGCAGGATGCGACCGCCATCGCCTTCGCGCCCTGCGCGCCAGCAAGTATACATGCCCGCCAACGTTTATTGCTATCGGGCAGGCCGATCTGTCGAGCTGCCGGGCGCGGATTCAGCGGCGTGCGGCGCTCCGCCAGCCGGCGTTTAGCCCGGGCTCATCACCGTGGTCCCCTTCGGCCCCCGCCTTGCTACGGGAGGCTGTCGTGACGGGAGCCGGCTTGCTCAGCCGCCCAGCCGTCCGAGGCCGGCGGCGCTCCAGGCGTCCTCGCGGTCGCGGCACACGTGGATCCGGCTGACCAGCTGCGAGGCGAAGTGCACGACGGCCACGAGATCCCCGATCCCGCCGGCCCATTCGGGCGTCCCTTGACTTGACGCTTTCCCGAAGACGACTACGCGCTCATCGAGGTCGTGCAGCTCCCTTATCGCGACCGAGAGGCCGCGTCGTGCACCGATTCCGCTGAACAGCGCTTTGACCCCGGTTGCTCCCTGGTAGATGCGACCGTTGGCGCACGGAAGGTTCACGAGCTCGAGCTCGTGGCTCACGAGGCGTGAGAAGGCTCGCTCGTCGCGATCGTTGATCGCGGTGGCGAGCTTCACCACCGTCCGGGCGTTGTTGGCGACTCGCGTGGAACCCTCTCCCACGGGCGGGCCGCTCACGCGAGAGCGCTCTGTGCCAGCATTGCCGCCCGAGTTATACTCCTATGCAAGCGTTTATTACAAGCAGCGGTGCGCTGCGGACGGCTGGCTGGGTGCTGCCGGTCAGGCGCGCTTGCCGACCGGGGGAGCTGATGTACACAACCGTTTATTTGCGCGGTGAGGTCGATGGCCGGGGGGTTACGTGTGCTGGGGTCGGCACGCGGCTGCTGCGCGTCGATGATCCCCGGCGACGGAGCGCGGATCGTGGCCGGTGAGCTTGGAGGGTGGGCGGCTCCTTGGCCGCTGCTCGCTCGCGGGGCCCTGGTGGTGGGGTCGGGCGCGTGCGTGTCGTGAGCGGCTCTGGTGAGGCGGATGCGCTTGGGCTCGCGCCGGCGGCAGGCGCCGAGTCCTCGCTCTTGGCGACTGAGGCGCCGGGGCCGCGCCGCGGCCCGTACCGCCTGCCTTACCGCCGGCATCTGGCGGCGTGCGCGCTGGCCCGTGTCGCGTGGGGTGTGGATGTGTCGGCGATGTACTGGTGTGCTCGCCGTGTCGGGCGCCTTGAGGGTGTGCGTGTGGCCGAGGTTCCGGCTCGCGCGGCGGTGGGCGCGCGCATGTTGGCGCCGGGCGCGGGTGTTCGGTATGTCGCGGGGGATCGGGATCAGCGGGTGCTGCGGCGTGTGCGCCGGCGGGCCGCCGGGAGGCGTCTGTCGATGGTGCAGACGGTCGAGGCGGACCTGTCGTGTTTGCCGTTCGCCGACGGCGAGGTCGATGTTTTCCTTTGTTTTGACGGGATCCAGTGGGTGGCGGACCGCGCCGGTGCGTTGCGGGAGATCGCGCGCTGTCTGGCTCCCGGCGGCCGCCTGATCGGCACGTCGTTCTTCTCTGACGTTCGCGGTCGCGGCGAGCTGCTGGCGCGCCTTGCCTCCCGGTCGGGCTGCCCGCCTCCTCCGGGCCGCGAGGAGCTGTATCTGTGGATGCGCGAGGCGGGGCTCGTCGGAGGGACGCTGGGCCATGAGTATGGCTTTGCGCAGTTCAACGCCGGCAAGCCCCTGGCGAGCGACGGCGACTCCTGATCCGGCCGGTCTTCGTCAGCGTGTGCTGATGTCGACGGTGGCGCTGTAGCCGGCGGCGTAGGGGAAGCCGGCCTGTCCGCGCAGCGCCTGGGCGCGGAACGGGAAGCGGCCTTCGGCACCCTGGAACTGGTAGCGCACGTGGAAGGCCCCGTGGCTGTTGGTGTGCGGGTCGCGGAACGGCTGCCACTGGTGGTGGTAGCGGACGAGCAGCT
Source organism: Solirubrobacteraceae bacterium (assembly GCA_035515315.1). Taxonomy (GTDB): domain Bacteria; phylum Actinomycetota; class Thermoleophilia; order Solirubrobacterales; family Solirubrobacteraceae; genus Palsa-744. The sequence goes on along the minus strand of DATJBO010000108.1, from coordinate 4,864 downwards.
CGATCGTGATCCCGCCGTGCGGGATCGGCCCCGCGACCCGCCCGCTGAGCGTGATCGTGCCCACGGGGCTCGTCGTCCGCGGGGAGACGTGCAGCTGCACGCCTGCGGTGACCGTCTCGTCGACGACGGCAGTGGCGGCGTATGTGGGGTCGGCGCTGTAGGCGCGGTAGCCGATCGTGATCGTGCGCGACGGGCCGCCGGGCACCTTGATCGTGAACGTGCCGCCTGCCGTCGTCTTGCCGTGCGCGATCACCCTCGTGCTACCCGCGCCGCTGGCCTGTTCGCTGACGTCGAGTGTGGCGTTGGCGATCGGCTGCCCGCTGCTGCTCGTCAGCCGCCCGGTGATCGTGAGCGTGCGCTTGGTGTAGCTGCGGGTGATCCGTGCCGCTGTGTTGAGGTGTAGCTGCGCACTCTCGCTGGCCGGTAACCCGTTCGCAGAGCCGCTCGGCGCGCCAGGCGCAATGATGCTGGCGGCGGGCGTGTTTGTGCTCGTCGCTGTGAGCGAGCCGGGGGCGTCGGGCCCGGGGAGGGATTGCAGTGTCGCGGTGACGCTGGCGGTGGCTTGGCTTGTTGCTCTCGTGTGCCCGTCGCGGTTGCTGGCGTTGACGCTGACGCGCAGCGTGTGCCCGGCGTCGGCGCTGGTGGTGCTGTAGCTGGCTTGTTCTGCTGTGGGGATCGGCTGGCAGTGCTGGCCTTCGCTCTCACAGGTTTCCCACTGGTAGCTGTAGGTGACGGTTCCGGCTTCGCCGGGCGTGCTCCATGTTCCTGGCTGCGCGGTCAGTGTCGTCCCGGTCGTGAGCTGCTCGTCGGGGAGGATGGTGGGGGGCGTCGTGTTGGTGGGCGCGTTGTCGGTGCTGATCGTCCCGAGCTGTTGGGTGCTCTGGTTGTCGGCGGCGTCGGTGGCGGTGAGCGTGAGCGCGTAGGTGTCGTCTTTGAGGCCGGCGGTGTCCAGCGTGTATTCCTCGGCGCGCGTGGTGGGGCAGGCGTTCCAGGAGTCATACGTGCATTCTGCGCTGTCGTTGAAGGTGTGCGTGATGGGTGTTTCGCCGTTTTGCGGGGTGAGCGTGAGCGCCGCGGCGGCGATGCCGCTGTCGCTGTCGGCGCTGGTGAAGGTGAGTCCCTGCGCTTCGCTGACGGTCGCGTGGCTGGCGGCGGCGCTCGCGAGCGCCCCGGCGATGGCGGTGATCGTGGGGGGCTGTTTGTCTTCGAGCGTGAGCGCGATGTCGCTGAGCGCGGGGACGCTGGTGGATTGCGCGAACGCGCACGTCGTGTTGCTGTGGTCGGTGCTGCAGTTGACGTATGCCTGAAACGCGCGGGCTCCTTGGGGTAGCGTCCACGTGTCCGTGGCGGTGTAGCCGGCTGGGTTGCCGTCGGTGAGCTCGCTGGCGCCGGGGAGGTCTTGTCCTTCGGAGGCGAAGCCGAGGAACGCGTCGTCGCCGCTGACGGCTGAGGCGCTGACGTTCGCGCTGATCGAGTGGATGGTGATGTCGGGTAGGCTGCTCGGGACGTTGAGCGTGAGCCCGACCTGGCTGCCCTCATCGCCGTTCTCTGTGACTGCTCCTGCTTGGCCGTTGCTGAAGACGTAGTCGCCGAGTGCGCCGCCGGGCGCGCCGCAGCTGTTGGTCAGGACCGTGCTGGCCTGGCTGTCGATGGCATACGTGCTCCACCCGGGTGAGACGGCCGCGTCGCTGGCGGTGCACTGGTGGATCTGGTAGCTGCCGGCATCCGCGATCGCGGGGTTCAGTATCGCGAGTGCCATGAGCGCAGCGACGGCGAGTGCCCGTAGTGGCGCCGTCGCGTGCTGGCGTGTGGCCGGCAAACGCGTGTGGGTGCTCTCAGCGTGTGGTGACATCTACGCTGACGCTGCTGCCGGTGCTGTAGGGGAAGCCGTTTTGCCCTGCGAGTGCTTGTGCGCGGAAGGGGAAGCGTCCTTCGGCGCCCTGGAACTGGTAGCGGATCTGAAAGCGCCCGTGTGAGTTGGTGCGGGGGTCGCGGAACGGCTGCCACTGGTGGTGGTAGTGGACGAGCAGCACCACCGTGATGCCGCCGTGTGGGATCGGCCCGGCGACCTGGCCGGTGAGCGTGATCGTCCCCGCGGGGTTCATCGTGTGCGGAGCCACGTGCAGTTTCACTCCGGCGGCCACGTTCTCGTGCACGGCCGTCTGGGCGGCGTACGCGAGGTCGTTGCTGTATGCGCGGTAGCCGATCGTCAGCGTGCGTGATGGCCCTCCGGGGATGTGGATGGTGAACGCGCCGGTCACGCTTGTTTTGCCGTGGGCGATGACTCGTCTGCTCGTGCTGCCGGCGGTCTGTTCGCTGACTTCGAGTGTGGCGTTTGCGATCGCGGCTCCGCTTGTGGTGGTGAGCCGCCCGCTTACGGCGAGGGCGCGCTTGGCGTAGCTGCGGCTGATGCGCGTCGGGGTGCTGAGGTGTAGTTGTGCGCTCTCGCTGGCGGGTGTCCCGTTCGCGACGGCGGCGGGCAGGCTGAGGGCGAGCAGGCCGGCTCCGGGGGCGGGGGACGACAGGCTGGTGCTGGTGCTCGCTGTGGGGGTGGGGGTGGGGGTGGGCGGCGTGTTCTGTACCGTGACGGTGCGGTCGAGCACAGTGGACTGGTTGCCGGCGGCGTCTTCGATGATCACCTGGATGTGGTGTTCGCCGTCGTTGAGCTGGCTGGTGTCGAGGCTGTAGGTGCGTCCGCCGACGCTTGTCTTGCAGGGGGTCTGGTAGGCCCAGGTGTAGGGGTCGTGGCCGGGGATCGGGACGCACCGCCCGCCGTTGCTGTCGATCGTTTCCGTGGTGATGGTTTTGCCGCCGGCGAGGATTTTCACGTACGCGAGGCCGGGGCCCTGGTCGGTGGCGGAGAAGGTGATCGTCTCGGTCCCTTTCAGGGGGTCCTCGGTGGTGAGGGGTCCTGTGATGTTGCTGGCTTGCGGGTCGTTCGCGGCGTGCAGGCTGATTTCGCCGGCGTAGATCCGGTATTCCCATTGCTGCGCGTTCAGTGTGCAGCTTGAGTTGTTGTTGCCGTTGGGGTCGCAGGTGGCGTTGACGTCCCAGTGGCTGCCGTCGGGGCTGACGGTGAGGTTGACGACGTTGGCCGGCGCGAGCGGCTGGCTGCCCGAGCGCGCGTCGCCGCGGCTTGCGATGTTGCCCGTGTACCAGTCGCCTGAGTCTTCGCTGTTGCGCGGCAGCGAATACAGGTTCTGGTATTCGCCTGCCTGCTGGTCGATGCCCATGAAGCCGTTGTCTGCTCCTTCGGCGTGCTCGACCCGCCAGATCCGCCCGGCGTTGATCGTGCTGTCCGCGGGTGCCTGGTAGAGCAGCGCGCTCCACGTGCCCTGGGGGTAGGTGTTCGTTTGTCCGACCGCGAGCGGGATCCCGTCCGCCGAGGTGATCGGCCCGGCTGGACAGTTGGTCCAGCTGGTCGTGATCTGCCAGGTGTCGATGCTCGCGGGGTTGGTCAGCCCTTCGGGCAACCCGACCCCGAGGCCCTCGCCGCTCGTGGGGTCGGTGCACAGGATCTGCGTGTAGTTGCCGTTCCCGTCGGCGGGCAGCGTGTCCGCGAGCGTGCGTGGCGTGAGCGTGAGCGTGGCGGTGATCGCCGCGGCGGCGAGGATCGCGGCCCGCGTCGCGTTCGCGTTGATGTGTCTGCTAAATGCTTTGGACATCGAGCGTCGTGCTGCGGCCGGTGGCGTAGGGGAACCCCGTCTGGCCGCCGGGCGCGATCGCCCGGAAGGGGAAGCGTCCCTGGGCGCCCTGGAACTGGTAGTGGATGTGGAACCGTCCGCGCCGGTTGCTGTGGGGGGTGCGGAACGGAACCCATGCGCCGCGGTAGTGAACCTCCAGCTCGACGAGCACGCCGCCTCTCGGCAGCGGCCCTTGCACGGCTCCTTCGAGCGTGATCGTGCCGGTGGTGCTCGTGTGCCGTGGTGTGACCCGCAGCTTCACGCCGGCGGCCACGGTCTCGTGGACGCTCGCCTGGGCGGCGTAGCCCGGGTCGGTGCTGTAGGCGCGGTAGCCGATCGTCACCGTGCGTGACGGCCCGCCTGGCACCTTGATGGTGAACGTGCCGCTTGCGCTGCTCTTCCCGTGCGCGATCACCCTCGTGGTGCCGGCGCCGACGGCCTGTCCGATCGCGTCGAGTGTCGCGTTCGCGATCGGTGCTCCGCTGGTGGTGGTGAGCCGTCCGGTGATGGTGAGCGCGCGCTTGGCGTAGCTGCGGGTGAGGCGTGTCTGGCCGTTGAGATGTATCTGCGCGCTCTCGCTCGTCGGCGTTCCGTTCGCTACCGCTGCTGGGACGCCGCTTGCGCTTGTGCCGAGCACGCCGCCGGCGGGGGCCGGGGAGGAGAGGCTGGTGCCGGGGCTCGCCGGGGGGGTGGGTGTGGGCGCGGCGGTGATGACCGCGGTGGGTTCGCTCTCCTGGCTGCTGGTGCCGTCGTTGTCGCTGGCGCTGGCGCGCACGCGCAGTGTGTGCCCGACGTCACTGAGGGTGGGCGTGTAGGTGGCGGCCTGCGCGCCGGGGATCGCGGCGCATTCGCCGCCGCCCGTGTTGCAGTCCTGCCACTGGAACGTGTAGGTGGTGGCGCCGGCGCCGTCCGGCGTTGCCCATTCGCCGGGTTGCGCGCTCAGCGTCTGGCCCGCCTGCGGTTGCGGCGGATCGCTGATCGTGGGTGCACTCGTGTTTTCGGGCGCGTTGTCGGTGCTGATCGTGTTGTCGTAGACGACGGCGCTGTTGCCGGCGGCGTCGGTGACGGTGACCTTCAGCGTGTGTGTCCCGTCGTGCAGCGGGGTGGTGTCGATCGGCAGGTCGACCGTCTCTGTCTGCCTGCAGGGCTGGGAGGCGTCGAACATCAGCGCCCCGGCGCTG
>DATJBO010000107.1:0-3834 GCA_035515315.1 Solirubrobacteraceae bacterium | reverse complement strand
CCCGCGATCGACCGATCGCGTGAGGATCGTCTTGAGGGTCCCGTTGCCATCCTCGTTGGCGACGATGTCACCCGCCACCAGCGACGCCACCAGGGGCAGCATGAACACCGACAGGAAGGTCAGCATCAACACCGGCGTGGCTAGCCCCGACTGGGTGATCTGGGCGGCGAAGATGCTCTGCGCGCCGTGGTCGTGGTGGTGGTGGACATCCTGGAAGATCACGAAGAACAGCGGCAGGATCACGATCAGGCCGAGGCCGAGGTAGGTTCGCTTCTGGGAGACGAGCTTTCGCAGCTCCCAGCGGTAGACGGTCAGCGTCGAGGGGCGCCGGGCTCGGCTGCGGGCGGGGGCGGCGAGGGCCTCCGCTCCGGTGGCGGTCGCGCTCACGACGCCTCCTCGCCCGGTCCCGGGGCTCCCGCGTCGGCGAACGCGCCGGCCGGCACGCCGTTGCCGTTGACGGGGGCAGGCTCGGTCCTCCCGTCGCCGGCGGCGCCTTCGGTGAGGCGGAAGAACAGGTCCTCGAGCGTGGCCAGCTGGGGGGTCAGCGCGAAGATCGCGATGCCGGCTCGCCCGAGCGCCAGCGAGACCTCGCCGACGCCCTGCTCCTGGGCCTGGAACTCGAGCCCCCCGGCGGCGACCGTGGCGTGGCTGACGCCGGGCCGGGAGCGCAGCAGCGCGAGCGCCCGCTCGTCATCGCCGGTGCGCAGCCGGTAGTGGGTGCCGCCCTGGCGGCGAAGGTCCGACAGCGCCCCCTCGTAGACGACCCGCCCGCGGTCGACGATGGCGACGCGGTCGCACAGTTCCTGGACCTCGGGCAGTTGGTGGGAGGAGAGCAGGACGGTCATGCCCCCGTCGGCGAGACGCCGGATCAGCGAGCGCATGTCGCGCATCCCGGCCGGGTCCAACCCGGTGGCGGGCTCGTCGAGGATCAGCAGCCGGGGCCCGCGCAGCAGCGCTGCGGCGATGCCCAGGCGCTGTCTCATCCCGTGCGAGTAGCCACCGACCTTGTGACGCGCCCGAGGGGTCAGCTCGACCGTCTCGAGCACCTCCGGGATCCTCCCGCGGGCGCTGTCTCCGTCGAGCGCCGCGAGCAGCTCGAGGTTCTTGTGGGCGCTCAGGTACGGGTAGAAGCGGGGCGCCTCCACGAAGCCCGCGACTCCCTCCAGGGCCCGCGCCCCATGGCGCATGGGGTCGAGCCCGAACAGCTCGACGGCGCCCGCGGTGGGCGTGATCAGGCCGAGCGCCATCCGCAGGGTGGTCGTCTTGCCGGCGCCGTTGGGCCCCAGGAATCCATACACGTCGCCGACGTGCACGTTGAGGTCGACGTTGTCGACGGCGAGGATCTCCCCGTAGCGCTTGACCAGGCCCCTCGCCCTGACGGGCTGGGTGTCGAGGGACGCGCTAGAGGCCACGGGCGACGGCTTCGAGCTGCCCGGGTGAGACCGAGCCGGCGAGCAGGTAGCGCACCCCGGAGCGCTCGAAGCTGAGCAGCGTCCCGAGCTCGGTGCGCAGCTCGCTGGCCTTGGTTCCGTCGATGTTCACCTGCGGGAGGCCTTCGAGCCTGCCGTTCGCGCCGGAGCCCTTGGACTTCGTCCTCAGCACAACGATCGTGCCCGGCCCGTGGCCGTAGGTGGTGACCTTCGGCCTGGGGCCCGAGCGCCGGATCTCGGGCCGGCCGACGCCGCGCCCGAAGGGGTGAGTCGGTAGGGAGCGCCTGTCGGCGGCTCCGTGGTCCTCGAGCTTGACTTCTTCGACCTTGACGTCGCCCGGCGGCGTGATCGCGAAGACCGAATCGGGCACGGGCCCGTAGGAGATTTCGGTGGCCGCCAGTTCGAGCACCGGCGAGGAGCTTTCGGTCGAATACAGGGCCGCCCTCAGCGGGGTGCCGTTGTCGGCGTTGAACGACAGCTCCGCCCCGGCGAACAGGCTGCCGCCCTCCTTGGGCCCGACCCGCACGGTGTAGGCCGGCTGACCGGCCACGTCGGTCGGTTCGGCGCCCGACACCGAGGCGTGCCGCTCGAGGTGGGAGATCGCTTCTTCGATCCGCTCCACGGAGGGGACTTCGTGGGAGCCGCTGCCGTTCGCCGAGCCGGAGGGCCCTTCGGAGGATTCATCGGGCTGCGGCTTGTAGCGGTAGAGCGTGTTGGTGGCGGCGTCGTAGACCTCGAGCACGTGGCCGTCGTAGATGACCTGGGTGTCCCCCGAAGGGTCCTGGAGCTCGAGGCGGAAGCGCCCGTCCTTGGCGGCCCACAGGCGCCCTGAGCCGCCCGTGAACAGGGGGCTCGAGGTGATCGACGACCCGCCTTCGCCGTCGCCGCTGCTGGCGCTGGCGAGCCCGGCGCCTTCGAGCAGCTGGTCGGTCAGCTGGATGTTCGCGGAGACGCCTTCCGGCGCGGGCGCCACCAGCCCGTCGTGGATGGCCCTGGCGAGCGGCTTGGGCTGGGGCGTGGGGCCCGCGTCGAGAGCCGAGGCCAGCGCCGTGGCGCCGATGACGACGCCCACGACGACGCCACATAGCAGCAGTAGGCGGTTCAGTGGGGTGCGGCGAAGGAAGTTCAACGTGCTCTCGCCTCGGCCGGGCAGCGGCAGATCCACCTTAGCGACCGCCCATAAGCACCGATAAAGCTCGCCGGGCCCTGCACGGAGGGCGAGCCGATGGACCACCGGGCCCTTCGGAGGACGAGCCGATCGGTGCCGATGCGCCGGCCGGGGGGAGCCGGAGGCCGCCGGGCCCTTCGTGGGGGGCGAGCCGATATGTTCTTGCCCGCAAATGGTCTACGTGGTCGCGATTCTGTGGCTGATCATCGGCCTGGGCGTGTTCTTCGTGGCGATGCGCCGCGGGCACCGCCGCGCCGCCGGTCCCGCCGGCGAAGCGGGCACGCGCCCGGAATCGAAGGCCGGCCGGCGCCTGACGATCATCGGCGTCGTGGTCCTGGTCGCCTTCGGGCTCGTGGTGTCCGCCGTGGTGCTGGCCGACAACGGCAACCACAAGGCCTCCGCGGCCGTCGGCGGCGTCCACCTCACCCCGGCCCAGACCAAGGGCCGCGAACTGTTCGCCCACTCCTGCGTGTACTGCCACTCGCTGGCCGCCGTACGCTCCTACGCCCGCACCGGCCCCAACCTCGACGTGCGCGTCGGCGATGACATCCACGTCCCCGGCGGCGAAGGCGCCACCCGAGCTGCGCGCAAGGCGCTTGTCATGAGCGCGATCCTCGAAGGCCGGGCCCGCGGGAACGGGCAGATGCCGGCGCTGCTCTACCAGGGCAAAGAAGCCGAAGACGTGGCTGCGTTCGTGGCGGCCGTCGCCGGCCGCTGAGGCGCGACGGCCGGGGCGCTTTGGCCACACGTCTATAGCGGGCCCGCCGGGGCTCGGCTATAAGTCGGATACCCAGTGGCCGAGGAGCATCCCAAGACCCCGGAGGACGTGAAGGCGCTCGTGCAAGAGCGCAACATCCGTTTCATCCGCTTCTGGTTCACAGACATCCTCGGCCAGCTGAAGTCGTTCTCGATCAACGCGGCGGAGCTGGACGACGCGTTCGAGGCGGGTATGGGCTTCGACGGCTCGTCGATCACGGGCTTCAACGCGATCGAGGAGTCGGACATGATCGCGATGCCCGACCCGGGGACCTTCGCGGTCCTCCCCTGGCGCCCGGAGGAGCAGGGCGTGGGTCGCATGTTCTGCGACGTCATCACGCCCGAGCGCACGCCCTACGAGGGCGACCCCCGCTACGTGCTCCGCCGCGCCCTCGACCGCGCCGCGCAGATGGGGTTCGACCACTTCTATGTCGGCCCCGAGCTCGAGTACTTCTACTTCCGCGATTCGAAGTCGACCGA
>DATJBO010000106.1:0-4988 GCA_035515315.1 Solirubrobacteraceae bacterium | reverse complement strand
GGATGCACCCCAGCCACGAATCCCTGGACCGCATGATCGAGGACCCCGAGGCGCTGTTCGAACGGCGCCTGGAGGTGGCCCGCCAGAGCGGCGTCCCGGCCGAGCCGCTGGCGCGGTACGCGGCCGAGCAGGCCCGCAGGCCCGCGGGCAGCGGCATCGCGGGGCCGATCCATCCCGACCGAGACCTCCTCACAGGAGTCAGGATCGCCACCGACCTGGGCGAGTGGATCACCTACGAGACCCCCGGCCACGCTCCCAGCCACGTGTGCTTCTTCCAGCCCGACCGGCGCCTGCTGATCTCCGGCGACCACCTGCTGGGACGCATCTCGCTGTTCTTCGACTATGGCTACTCGCCGGACCCGGTGGGGGAGTTCCTGCACTCGCTCGGCACCGTCGAAGGCCTCTCGGCGCGCCTGTGCCTGGCTGGGCACGGGCGCACGTTCGCCGACGTGCAGGCCCACATCCGTGGCAACCGCCGGCTCGTGGACGAACGCCTGGGCCTGGTCGAGGCCGCCCTGGCAGACGGCGAGCAGACCGCCTTCGAGCTGATCCCGCGGGTGTACGGCGAGGCGCTCGGCGTCGGCAACGCCCACTGGCTGCTCTCGGAAACGCTCTGCTACCTCACCCACCTGCAGGCCCAGGGGCGGGTCCGCAGGATCGCGGGCGAGACTGAGCGCTGGAGGGCTGCATAGCCTGGGCGGCACGGCCGGAGGGCTGCATAATCCGATAATGCGCATCGACCAGATCCTCGCCCGCGGCGGGCCCGTCTTCTCATTCGAGTTCTTCCCGCCCAAGACCCCCGCCGGCGAGCGCAACCTCGAGGCGGCGCTCGCCGAGCTGGTCAAGCTCGAGCCGGCGTTCGTGTCGGTCACCTACGGCGCCGGGGGCTCCACCCGCGAGAAGACGATCGAGATCGTCAAGCAGATATCCGAGCGCTACGGGCTGGAGGCGATGGCGCACTTCACCTGCGTGGCGGCCACCGTGCCGGAGCTGCGGGCGACGCTCGACGAGATGCACGCGGCGGGGATCGACAACGTGCTCGCGCTGCGTGGCGATCCGCCCGCCGGCCAGGAGACCTGGACCGCGACCGACGGCGGATTCGAATACTCGCGTGAGCTGGTGGAGATGATCGCGAGCGACTACCCGTTCGCGATCGGGGCTGCCTGCTTCCCGGAGACCCACGTCCACGCCACCAGTCCCGAGGAGGATCTCGAACACCTGGCCGAGAAGGTGGAGGCGGGGGTGGACTTCCTGATCACCAACCTGTTCTTCGACAACGACGCCTACTTCGCGTTCCTGAAGCGCGCCAGGGGGGTCGGAATCAAGGTCCCGATCATCCCCGGGATCATGCCGATCACGGGGGTGGGTCAGATCGAGCGGATGGCCAAGAAGTGCGGCGCCTCGATCCCGCCGGACCTCGCCCGGGAGCTCGCCGCGCGCGGCGAGGACGAGGAGGCGGTGCGGGACTTCGGGGTCGCCTACGCCACCCTGCAGTGCGCCGAGCTGCTCGCCGCCGGCGCCCCCGGGATCCACTTCTACACGCTCAACCGCTCCCCCGCCACGCGGGCGATCCTGAGCGCCCTGAAGCTCGCCAGGCCGTGGGAGCGGGCCGTCTACCCGGGGTCGATCTCCAGCCCCGAGGCGACCCGGGGCGAGCCGTCGGCGGCTTCGTAGCGGACGTCCACCGAGTCGTCCTGCCGATAGGTCCCCACCCCCCACGCGCCCAGCAGCCACCGCCAGCCGCTGATCCTGTCCTTGCGCAGGTCCCGCTCGAACACGAGCGCGCCTTCGCGGACCTCGTAGTCGCTGCCGAGCTGCTGGCGAACCCCGTTGAGGTACACCTCGAAGGGTCCCCGCACGTCCGGTGGAAGCCTCACCCGTGAGCGCGCCATCCACCGGCCAGTCTACGGCCGCAGCGGTGCCGTACGCCGGCGCTGGCTGGCAACCCATGCACGCTGGCGCTCCCAGGCGGCGTCGACGATCTCGCACACCTGCCCGGGCTCGGCGGCGAGCGAGATCAGCCCCAGGTCGCCGGGGTCGATGCGCCCGTCGGCGAGCGCCCGCTCCCGCAGCCACGCCAGCAGCCCGTTCCACTCGCCGCCCCCCAGCAGGATCGTGGGAAAGTGGCGGATCGTCGCGGTCTGGATGAGCGTCAACGCTTCGAAGAGCTCGTCGAGTGTGCCGTAGCCCCCCGGGCAGATCACGAAAGCGCACGCGTAGCGCACGAACATGACCTTGCGGGCGAAGAAGTGGCGGAAGCGCAGGCCGATGTCGAGGTACGCGTTGGGCGCCTGCTCGTGGGGCAGCTCGATGTTGCAGCCGATCGACAGGCCCCCTGCCTCGCGGGCGCCCCGGTTGGCCGCCTCCATCAACCCCGGCCCGCCCCCGGTGATCACCGCGTAGCCGGCCCGGCCGAGGCATTGGCCGACCTCCCGCACGAGCTCGTAGCTCGGGTGCTCTCGGGGGGTGCGGGCGGAGCCGAACACGGTCACCGCGGCTCCCACGCTCGCCAGCGCCGAGAAACCGGCTGCGAACTCGGTCGCGATGTCGTGCACCCGTGCCGCGTCGGCGGCTCGCACCTCGGGGGGCTCGTCGCCGAGCCACAGCAGCAGCTCCTCGTCGAGGGTCAGCTCGTGCTCGTCGTGGGCCGTTGCGCCGCCCCGCTCCATGCGCCCGAAGGGTATGTGCCAGGCAGGTCGGGCCGCCGTTGCCTCTAGCCTGCTTGGCCATGCGTTCGGCCACCCTCAAGCGAGACCCGGATCGGAAGGAGATCGCCTACACCGTCCGCCGCTCGGCGAGAGCCCGCAACGTGCGGGTCAACGTCCATGCCGACGCCGAGGTCGAGGTGGTGCTGCCGGCGCGCGCCCCCGAGCGGGCGGCGGCGGCCGCGATCGAGGAGCTGCGCCCGTGGATCGAGCGGCGGCTGGCGGAGGCGCGGCGGACGCTGGCGGTGATCGCCGGGCGCGGGGGAAGCGTCCCCTACCTGGGGCACCCGCTCGAGCTCGTCCCGCAGGAGGGCCGCGTGCGGGTGCACCGCAGCGGCGAGCGCCTGCTCGTCCCGGCGGCCGACCCGGTGCCGGCGCTCGAGCGCTTCTACCGGCGCGCCGCCCGCAGCGAGGTCGCTCGCCGGCTGGACCGCGCCACGGCGCTCACCGGCGTGCCCTACGCGGGCCTGTCGATCCGCGGCCAGCGCACGCGCTGGGCCTCGTGCTCCTCCGACGGCCACATGAGCTTCAACTGGCGGCTGATGCTGGCACCCGAGCCGGTGCTGGAATACGTCGTGTGGCACGAGGTGTGCCACCTCGAGGTGAGCGACCACTCGCGGCGCTTCTGGTCCCTGCTCGGTCGGCGCTGGCCCGAGTACCGCGCGCACCGCCGCTGGCTGCGCGACAACGGCGCCACGCTCGTGCTGGCCGTCTAGCCGCGCTCCTCGATCGGGACGTAGTCGCGGTCGCGCTCGCCGGTGTAGATCTGCCGCGGGCGGGCGATCTTCTGCTCGGAGTCCTCGACCATCTCCAGCCACTGGGCGATCCAGCCGCTGGTCCGCCCGATCGCGAACATCACCGGGAACATCGCCACCGGCAGGCCGAGGGCCTCGTAGATCAGGCCCGAGTAGAAGTCGACGTTGGGGTACAGCTTGCGCGAGGTGAAGTAGTCGTCGTCGAGGGCCCGCTTCTCCAGCTCGCTGGCCACCTCCAGCAGCGGGCTCTTGCCGCGCACGGCGAACACGGCGTCGAGGTGTTTGCGGATGATCCGCGCGCGCGGGTCGTAGTTCTTGTACACCCGGTGCCCGAAGCCCATCAGGCGCTCCTTGCCTTCCTTGACCCCCTCCAGGAAGGAGGGGATGTTCTCGACGCTGCCGATCCGCTGGAGCATCCGCAGCGCGGCCTCGTTGGCGCCGCCGTGCAGCGGCCCGTACAGCGCGGCCACGCCTGCCGCGACGGCGCTGTAGGGGTCGACCTGGGTTGAGCCGACGCTTCGGACGGCGCTGGTGGAGGCGTTCTGTTCGTGGTCGGCGTGGAGGATGAACAGCACGTCGAGCGCACGCGCAAGCCGCGGATCGGGCTCGTATTTGAGCTCGGTCATCTTGTACATCATCGAGAGGAAGTTGCCGGCGTATTCGAGCTCGTTGTCGGGGTACACGTAGGGCTGGCCCATGTTGTGGCGGTAGGCGAACGCGGCGAGCGTCGGCATCTTCGCGAGCAGCCTGATGATCTGGGCCATACGTGTCTCGGCATCGTGGATCTGGTTGGCGTCCGGGTAGAAGGTGGACAGCCCGCCGACCGAGGCGACCAGCATCCCCATCGGGTTGGCGTCGTAGCGGAAGCCCTGCATGAACTCCTTGACGTTCTCGTGCACGAACGTGTGGATCGTGATCTGGTGGACCCACTCCGCGAGTGCGTCAAGCGTCGGCAGCTCGCCGTTGATCAGCAGGTAGGCGACCTCCAGGTAGCTGGAGTGCTCGCACAGCTGCTCGATCGGGTAGCCCCGGTGCTGGAGGATGCCGGCGGCCCCGTCGATGTAGGTGATCGCGCTGCGGCACGAGGCGGTGTTCATGAACGCCGGGTCGTAGGACATCAGCCCGAAGTCGTCCTCGTCGATCTTGATCTGGCGCAGGTCGAGCGCGCGCACGGTGCCGTCGGTGACCGGCAGCTCGTATGAGCGGCCGGTGCGGGTGTCGGTGACGAGCAGGCGATCTGGAGCGGGCGCGCCGTCCGCGGCGCCGAGACCCTCGATTGCGCCGCTCTGCCCCTCGACCGTCGACTGCTCGGTGCTCATGTCCATCTCCTATCCGCGGTTGCTGGCGCTCTCTGGATGATTATGCGCACGTGGGGGCGCCTCACCGGTGCCCCCAAGCACCCGGCTAGTGGCGCTGCAGCCGGTCGATGGAGACGCTCGCCCGTACGCGGGCGGGAGGTCCCGGCTCCGCCACCCCGTGAGGGCCGCGGCGCGGCAGCCGCGGCAGGCGCGATCGGGGGTGGTGGGGG
>DATJBO010000105.1:0-3535 GCA_035515315.1 Solirubrobacteraceae bacterium | reverse complement strand
CACACCCTTGGGACGGGTCGACAGCTCAAGCGCGATCGTGCCGGCCTTGGGCGTGATTGATCCCGCCTCTGGCCGCGCGGCGGCGCACGTCGCGACGATCCTGCAGCTGCTGGGACGCGACGGGTACGGGTTGGCGCGCTATCTCTACGACGATTACTACTTCGACGAGCCGTACGACCCCGCCGGCGACGAGGCGGGTAGCGTCGAGCCGTCGTGGCCGCAGATGAGCATGTGGGTCGCGGTCTATGAGGCGCTCTCTGGTGGATCTGACGGCGCGCTGCGCCGGTTGCAGTGGATCGCCTCCACCGCGGGATGCGGATATATGGGCTCTCCTCTTCGTTTGGGGGTGACTCATCGGTGAGGAAGGGCGATCTGGATACCGGCGCAGCAGAGGTAGATCATCGCGATCAGGGCGTTGGCGGAGTGGAATCCGTAGGCGCGGTGTGACAGGAGTCGCACCTTGCTATTGAGCGCCTCGAGACGTCCGTTGCTCAACCCGAGCTCGATCGCGGCGAGCACCCCGGCTTTGTGTTTGCGGATCGTGCGTGCGAGCTTGACGAACGGTTTCAGCCGCGAGCGGGAGGCCCAGGCGAGCCATGCGTCCAGGCGCGCGGGCGCTTCGTGCTTGGGCAGCTTGTAGATGTAGCGCAGCTCGCCGTAGAGCAGGAACGCGCGGTACATCGGCTTGTTGGTGGTGACGACCTCGGCGAGCTTGAGCAGCTGCTTGGGGGTCTGGTTGGCGGTGTCCTTGAGCAGGCTGTAGCGCGTGCCCTTGATCCACTTGCCCTCACCGCTGGCGGAGCGTCCGTGTCGGTTGTACTCGTCGCGGCGGACCTGGTCGCAGGCCTTGCCGCCGAGCTGCACGACATGAAACGGGTCGAAGCACACCTGGGCGTACGGGACGCCCTCGGGCGCCCGAATCGCGTTCTCATAGCCGGCGGACATGTCGATCGAGACGGCCTTGATCGACGCCTTCTGCTCGTCGGTGAGCCCGTCGAAGAACGCCTGCAAGCTGGCGGCGTTGCGACCCGGTGCGGCCCACACGATCCCGCCCGTCTCGTGGTTGGCGACGCAGGTCAGGAACTTATGATCGGCGCCGTAGCTGACCTCGTCGACGCCGATCAGCGCAAGCCCGTCCAGACGACCCCGGTCGAGCTTCTCGGCGACGACCCGCTCGAGGATGTTGCCGACCGTCTCCCACGCGATTCGCATCAGCCGAGTGACCTGCGTCTGGCTCATCTGCTGCGCCAGCCACGCCGTGAGATCGTCAAAGTCGCGCGTGTAGCGCGCCCCTGAGCGCGCCCACTCCACGTGCTCGGGCAGATCGCCGCAGCCCGGACAGTAGAGCCGGCGCAGCCGGCACTCGATCACGCACCGCAAGCCGCCGACATCCAGATGCCGCCAGCGCTTGACCCGCCGATCCTTGATCTTCAAGCCGCGGGCGCCGCAGCCCGAGCACAACGGCCCCTTGCGACGCAGCGCGACCGTCACGATCATCGCCTGCTCGCCGAACTCCACGTCCCTGACCCACGCGCCCGGAAGCCGGAGCATCCGGTTATATGCGGTAGTGACCCGCACGTCGCCCTCCTCGTAGTCGCTGACCTTGGAACAGCCAGCAGACTGCCGCAGAAGGGCGGCGGCGGGTCGCCCGGCACGTGCGCAACTCGCGAGGCGTCGCCCACCAGCCCACCGACAACGGCATAGCGGCGCCGGGCGCCGCGCGTCAAGCGGCAGCCCCAGTCAGCCACCACGTTCAGCGAACCCCCGGCGTTTGCAGCAGGTTCGGCCGCTTGACCCGCACTTCGGCCCCGCTATCAGGCAACCAGCGCCGGCAGGGCCGGCGCGGCGCCACACCGACAGCACCAGGCGCGATCAAGCCCCCGAGTCACCCCCAAATGACGAGGAGTCCCGCTTTTGATCGTCGATGCCCAGCCCGGAGCACAGGCAGGCGGTGTAGATCCACCGGTCGATGACCTGGCTCAGGCGCCCTATCGTCCCGGGTTGGGACAAGGTGTCTGCGATCTGAGCCAGGCGCTCGGGTTCGCTGACCCGAGTGAAGCAGTTCCCCTCCTTGGTGAAGCCGAGGCCGGCTTTCTGCCCGGCGCACGCGATGTACTCGTGGCCGTTGAGGATCACCTGAGCGCCGAACGGCGGGTGGCCGCTGATCTTGATCGTCACGTGGCCCCACGCGGCGTCCATGATGTGAAACGAGTAGTGGTTGACGAACTGCCTCGTCTTCTCCAGGTTGCAGATCACTCCGGCCGTGCTCCGGCTGACCTTCCACACCGTCGCCGGCGCGCGGGCGACCAAGATCAGGAACACGCCGGTGCGGACCGGGTGCTCGGCCAGGTAGGCCTCGGCGATCTGATGCTTGCGGTCCTCGGCCTTGCAGTCGATCACCGGAATGCCGTGGGCGTGGGCCGACGCACGGACCCGGCGGGCGAACCGGCCGGCGAGCCGCATCAGGTGCGCGTTGTCCAGTTGCTCATCGCTGTCGCCGTGCCAGCGGCGCCACCACACCCGGAAGCCGCCGGGCGAATGCCCCAGAGAGAAATACGCATTGAGGACGATCCGGTCCACGCAGTCATAGCTGCCCGTCAGCAGATCGCCGCACCGCTCGCTGAACAGGTCGGTCATCCCGACACTGTAGGCCCGCCGGGCGGTGCCTGGATCTGCCCCGAAGGGGCCACCGGTTTCGGGCGAAGTCCCGGGAACCGGAGTAGGGTCCTTGGCCCTTCCGGGCGTGAAAATCGGGTCAAGTTTTGAGTTTCAGGCTGTGAGTCCTTCGCGGGTGGCGTAGTCGTTGAGCGCCGTTTGGACGTTGTCGAGTGCTCGGTGTAATCGTGGGAAGTCCGCGAGCGGATTGGTCGCGGCGGCGAGCGCGGGGGTGAGTAGTCGCTCGTGGGTTTGGGTGAGGACGATCGCGGCTCGTAGGCCGTGTTCGGTGGGTAGGTAGCGGTTGGTGTGCGGGAGGCGGTAGATCAGGCCGTGGGTGCGTAGTCGTCGCAGGTCGTAGGTCGCTTGTGCGGCGGTCATGGTGCCGGGGGAGAGTCCCAGCAGGGGCGCGAGGTGCGAGCGCAGGTCGCGGTTGGTGAATCCCCGCACGGACAGGCGAAACACGGCCAGTAGCGACAGCAAGGCCATCGCGCGCGGGTCGCCGAAGCGCAAGCCGGCGATGCGGTTCTCACCGATGGTGACTGGGTCGCTGACTTGGTGCAGCACGTGTGCGGCGGTGATCGGGTCGTGGCCGAGCCGTTGGGTGGCGAGTAGTCGCCGGTTGGCTTGGAAGCCGACCTCCCGCAGTGCGGGTAGGTTCCTCAGCCGTTTGCCGATCCCGAAGTCGCGGGTGTCGTTGATCGTGGTTTCGGTTCTGAGCGCTCTGCCCTCCTTGTGGTGTATTGCTTTATTTTCGAATGCTTGTAGTCGATGTGCAGGGTCGGCACGACGCCCTCGGTGATGACCCGGGTGCGGAACCGGCCCGGGGTGGCCCGGGGCCCCTTGCGGATGATGCGCCGGGCGAAGATCAGCCCCACCT
>DATJBO010000104.1:0-14554 GCA_035515315.1 Solirubrobacteraceae bacterium | reverse complement strand
GCGGCCGAGCGCAGGCGCAGCCGCCGTTTCAGGGGCGTGAAGCGCAGCGGGAACGTGACGAGCCGGAACAGCAGCGTGCGCCAGCCGAGGTAGTGGTAGGTCAGGTAGATCCGCCGCCGCAGGCCGGCGAGGGGGCCGCTGAAGGTGCCGTCGAGCGCCCGCTCGGCGATCGAGCCCGGGGCGTTGATCGGCGGCGTCTGCGGGCGCTGTTTGCGTGGCTCGTTCATGGCGCTGGGCGACGGTCGAGGCCGAGCGCGACGAAGTCCCCACGCCCCTCCAGTGACAGGCGCCGGCGCGCGGCCGGTGGGAGCCGCTCGGCGCGCCCCCCGAGCAGCGATCCCGCGAGGCGGATCAGGTGGTGGGCTGCGATGGCCACGAGCGCGCCCGCGCGCTCGCGCCCGGGGAGGCCCTCCCCCGCCAGCTCCGCGCGCGCGGAGCCGAGCTCGCCCCGCAGCCGGCGCACCAGCTCCACCGGAGAGGCGGGCTCGCGCCAGCCGTAGACCTCGCGGAGCGCCCGCGCCTCGTCGAAGGAGCGGCGCAGCTGCTCGGACATCGTGTACCGGTGGGAGTGGAGCGTGGCCGCCTCCGGCACGTAGGCCTTCGCGTAGCCGGCTCGCAGCATGTCGACCGCTAGCACGCGGTCCTCAGCGTAGGCAACCTCGCGGAACGGCACCCGCTCCCACGCCGTGCGTGACACGCACGCGTTGGAGTCGGTGAAGAAGCCGCGCCGCCCGACCAGCTCGACGGTCGGGAGGGCGGCGCGCTCGCGCTCGTCGAGGCGCTCCACGCACGGGCGACCATCGGGCGACAGCGAGGCGAACCAGCGCTCCAGTTCGATCCTCACAGCCGCCGGCGCCCCGGGTCGCGGCCGGTAGGGGCCGTAGGCGATCGCGACGTCGGGCGCGAGCTCCAGGCCGCCGAGCAAGCGTTCCAGCCAGCGCTCGTCGGCGGGCTCGGAGTCCTGCGTGAGGAACGCCACGCGCGCTCCGGAGGCGCGCTCCATCAGCAGGTTGCGGGTGCCCCCGTGGCTGAAGTCCCCGGGGGGCAGCTCGAGCACCTGTGCCCCGGCCGCGCGGGCGAAGTCGACCGAGCCATCGCGCGAGCCCGAGTCGCACACGAGCAGCTCGTGCTCGACCGTCTGACCCGCCAGCGCCCGTAGGGTGCCCTGCAGCAGCGCACCGCCGTCGCGCACCGGAATCGCGACCGTCACGGCGCTCACGCGTCGGACCTCCGGAGGCTCCCGCACATCACGCGTAGTACCTCGCGATCGTCAAGGCCTGGCCGTAGATGTCATGACCCACCGCGAGCACGACGAACGCGACCGCCAGCGCCGGCGCCCAGCGTCGCCCTCCGGCGCGCACCGCGAGCGCGACCAACGCCCCGTACAGGCCGAGCAGCGGGACCAGGTAGCGGGGCTGCTCGAACACCGCTCCGTTGCCCACCACCGAGTCGTAGGACTGCACGCCGATCACGATCGCGAGACCGATCGGGACCAGCGCGTAGACGACCGCCTCGGCCGCGCGCGCGATCAGCGCGCGGCGCCGGCGCACGAGCTCCACCAGCGCGAGCGTGACCACGACGATCAGCAGCACCAGCGCGAGGTCGTCTAGCCACAGGGGGAATTCGTAGTCGAGCCACCCGAAGCGCCCCACGACCCCGATGAACCAGGTCTTCCACAGCGGCATATAGCTCGGGAACTGCTCTCGCATCCACAGGTTCGGCAGGAACAGCTGCCAGATGTGGCTGAGCTCTTCCAGGCGGTTGAAGTGGCGCCCGACCGCGCTGTTGGTGACCGTGCCGAGGCCTCCGACGACGGTGCTGCGGTGCCACACGAAGCGGTTCAGCACGTAGTAGACGGCGATTGGCACCGCGCCCAGCCCGACCGCCCACGCGGCACCGCGCAGAACGCCGGGCTGGTGGCGGCGAAGCCCGCGCCACAGCAGGATCGCGACCGCCGCCGCTGCGGCCGGCACGAACGCGAGCAGCGTCAGCTTGGCGAGCAGGCCGAAGCCCACGAACGCGCCGAGGATCGCTCCGTTGGCGGGCGTCAGGCCGCGTTTGAAGACGCGCGCGATGCCCCACAGCACGCCGGTCGCGGCGAGGTACAGCAGCGCGTCGTTGTTGACGCCGGAGGAGATGAAGGCGAACAGCGGCTGCAGCGCCGCCACGAGCGCGCCCGCGGTGCACGCCAGGGGCGAGGAGGGCAGCAGCTCCGACAGGAACAGGTACACGAGCAGCACCGTCACGGCCGCCATCAGCACCGACACGATCCGCATCGCGGCGAGACGGTCGAGCACCGAGCCGCCGGCCGCCCCGGCGAGCTTGTAGGGGATCGTCTGCACCGCGTAGAACAGGGGCGGGTTGTTCGTGGCGGTGAACGCGTTGCCGTTGCCGGTCCTCCTCAGGTGACGGCGTTCGAGCGCTTCGACTTCCCGCTGATCGATCTCCGAGAAGGGCGCAGGATCATTCGGTCTGCCGACGATCAGGTAGAAGTAGATGGTGCCGAGCGTGCCGTCCTCGGCAGGCGAGAAGAAGCCTTCGGGCTGTGCCGAGCGCGGCAGTTTGCCCCGTTCGGCCAGCTGCTGCACGTAGGCGTAGTGCGCGTTCTCGTCCGGAACCTCAAAGGGGGGCGTGATCAGCGACCACGCCAGCCCGTTGAGCAGCGCAACCGCCGCGCAGGCCCACGCGGCGCGGGGCACGCGCGCCAGCGGTCCGCGTCCCCGAAGCCATCCACGCCGGCGAGCCGATCCCCCGGAGCCAAGCGCTCGCCGCGAAGTGCTCATGCGCGCCGCTCTGACGCCGCGACGCTGCGCAAGACCGTGCGGATCGCCAAAAAGGCGGACGCGAACACCAAGAGCAGCGCCGCCGCCCACTCCCAGCTGCGCAGGAACCCCGCCTTCGCGATCGAGAAGCGGTGCGCGATCGTGGGCAGCAACTCGTACCAGGATTCGCGGTCCGGTCGCAGGTAGTCGACCCGAAAGCGCACCCCGCGGAAGCTGCGGCCGTCGATCTCGACTTCCTCCCCAGGCTCGACGTTTCCCCCGAGCGCGATCGCGCTCGCGCGTGGCGCTGGGGCCACGCCCACGCAGATGCGGACGTTGTTGGTGGCCGAGGAGACGTGACGCACCGGTATCGACACGACGCCCTGATGCCAGCCGGCGGCGAGCACCCCGCGGGTGAGCGGCCTGCCCGCGGGTCCCGTCGCAGTCAGCGTCACCCGCGGTCCGGGCCGCCCGTAGGTGCCGAGCGTCAGGCGGACAGCGGCCGTGTCGGCGGGCAGCAGCTCGCTGCCCTGACACGCCCGCTGGCCCGGCTGCAGGGCGGTCACGAATGCCGCGGGAGGCGTGTAGTCGGTTCCCGACAGTCGTGGTTCGCGCGCTGCCAGCGCCAGCCCGAAGACCACGAGCAGCGCCACGACGCCGACCGCCGCCACCCAGCCGGCAGCTCTCACTAGCGCCGGCGCAGCCCGAGTATCGACACCAGGAAGGAGGAGAAGAAGATCTGGATCCCGACGATGAACAGCGATGCGGAGACGACCGCCATGTATTCGTGCGCGAGCGAACCGAAGCCGTGGTCGATCCAGGTGACCAGGATGTAGGCGCCCAGAGCGACGCCCGCGAGCGCGAAGACGCCCCCGAGCAGCAGTCCGTGCTCGAGCCGGAAGCGCGCGCGCATGCGGTCGAACCAGGGGTCCCGCTCGCCCATGAAGTAGGTGCCGTACGCGTGCGCGCACAGCCCGAGGGCCAGCACCTGGGTGCCGACGATCATCAGCAGGGCGCCCCCGATCAGGGCGTGCATCCCCCACGCGCGGCCGAACAGGTCCAGCCCGGAGACCACGAGCGCCACGATGAAGGTCCCGAGTCCCGCCAGCAGCGCGCCGGGCAGGATGAACAGGTGGTTGGGGCTGTGGACGAGCAGGAAGCGCAGGTGCCGCCAGCCGTCGCGGAAGGTGGAGAGTTTGCTCTCGCCGCTGCGGGGGTGGTATTCGATCGGGAACTCGGCGATCCGCAGGCGCTCCTTGGAGGCC
This sequence comes from Solirubrobacteraceae bacterium, assembly GCA_035515315.1. Lineage (GTDB taxonomy): Bacteria > Actinomycetota > Thermoleophilia > Solirubrobacterales > Solirubrobacteraceae > Palsa-744. The sequence continues at coordinate 10,527 of DATJBO010000104.1, read as the reverse complement.
CGGATCACCATCTCGGAGGCGAACTCCATGCCGGTCGTGCGCAGGTCGAGCTTCGGCAGCACGTCGCGGCGCAGCGCCCGCATGCCGCAGTGGGCGTCGCTGATGCCGGTACGGAAGAACAGGTTCAGCAGGCCGGTGAGGACGGGGTTGCCGATGTACTGGTGCAGCCACGGCATGGCACCCGGCTGGATGTTGTCCATGCGGTCGCCGATCACCATCTCGGCGCCGTCTTCGAGGGCCGCCACGAAGCGCGGGATCTCGCCGAAGTCGTACGTCAAATCGGCGTCGGCCATAACGATGTAACGCCCCCGGGAGGCGGCGAACCCGGCGAGGTAGGCGCTACCGTAGCCGCGTCGCGGTTCGACGATCACGCGTGCGCCCGCGGCTTCCGCGAGGCGGGCGGAGTCGTCCTCGGAGTCGTTGTCGGCGACGACCACCTCTCCGCTGACGTCCATCGCCCTGATCGCCTCCAGGGCGGCGCCCACGCAGGCCTCGATGTTCTCGGCCTCGTTGAGGCACGGGATCACGACCGATACGAGCGGCGTGTCGCGCTGCAGCTCGGGCGGGCCTAGCGGCGTGCTTGTTTGCGCAACTGTGCTGATGAGCGAGGCTCCTGGAGCGGGATTCGGGGTTCGTGCCCTAGGACACGGCCCTTATAACTCGCGGGCGGACGGAAAGTGGCGCTCTCGAGTTTGGCGCACGAGGGAGATGAGATGCTAGCGGGATGCGCATCTGCCTCGTCTACGACTGCCTGTTCCCCTACACCGTCGGTGGGGCCGAGCGGTGGTACCGCAACCTCGCCGAGCGGCTGTCGGCCGACGGCCACGAGGTCACCTATCTGACCCTGCGCCAGTGGCCGCGGGACGAGCAGGGGCGGGTGGAGGGGGTGCGGGTGCTCGGCGTCGGCCCGCGCATGGCCCTGTACACACAGGGTGGTCGCCGGCGGACGCTGCCGCCGCTCGTGTTCGGGGTGGGGGTGTTCCTGCATCTGCTGCGCCATGGCCGTTCGTACGAGGTCGTGCACACCGCCTCCTTCCCCTACTTCTCGCTGCTCGCGGCGGGCGTGCTGCGTCCGCTGCTGGGCTACAGGCTCGTGGTCGACTGGCACGAGGTGTGGAGCCGCGGCTACTGGCGGGAGTACCTGGGCCGGCTCGGGGGCGCCTTCGGCTACGCGGTCCAGCTCGCCTGCGCGCGCCTGCCCCAGCAGGCCTTCTGCTTCTCGCGCCTGCACGCCCGGCGCCTTCGGCAGGAGGGCCTGAAGGGGACCGTGCAGGTGCTCGAGGGTGAGTACGCGGGCTCGCTGCAGGCACCTGTGCCTCGCGCCGCCGACCCGGTTGTGGTGTTCGCAGGGCGGATGATCAGGGAGAAGCGGGCCCCCGCGGGGGTCGCCGGCGTGGCCGCCGCCGCGCGGCGCATCCCGGGGCTGCGGGGCACCTTCTTCGGGGACGGTCCCGAGCGCGAGCAGGTGCTCGCCGAGATCGAGCGCCAGCAGGCCGCCAGCTTCATCGAGGCCCCCGGCTTCGTCGCCTCCGAGGAGGTGGACGCGGCCCTGCAGAGCGCGACCTGCATGCTGCTCCCGTCCCGGCGCGAGGGCTACGGGATGGTCGTCGTGGAGGCCTCCGCGCGGGCTACGCCGAGCGTGGTCGTGGCGGACGAGGACAACGCGGCCACCGAGCTGATCGCGGAGGGCGTCAACGGCACCGTCGCGGCCAGCGCGACCCCGGAGACCCTCGCGGACGCGATCGTGCGGGTGCACGAGGCGGGACTCGAGATGCGCCGCAGCACCGCCGCGTGGTTCGCCGAGAACGCACGGCGGCTGTCTCTGGAGAGCTCGCTGGAGACCGTGCTGGCGATCTACGCCGGGGCCAGCGCGCGCGAGTAGCTCTCGAGCGTGAGGCTCGCGCTGCGCTCCCAGGTGAACAACGCCGCCCGCTCCAGGCCCTTGGCTCGCAGCCGCTGCACCTCGGGACCGCCGGCGAGCAGTCGCCGCACCGCATCGGCGATCGCGGCGGTGTCGCGCGGATCGAACAGCAGCGCCGCGTCGCCGGCGACCTCGGGAAGCGACGCGGCGTCCGAGCAGGCCACCGGCACCCCACGGGCCATCGCCTCCAGCACCGGCAGCCCGAAGCCCTCGTACAGCGACGGGAACACGAACGCCGTCGCCAGCGCCCACAGGCCCTCGAGCTCCGCGGCAGAGACCCACCCGGGCATGCGCACGTCCTGCTCCACGCCGCGGGCGCGCGCCCTCTCGGTCAGCTCGTCCTCGTGCCAGGTTCGGTAGCCGGGCAGCACGAGCAGCGGGCGGTGCTCGGGCTCGATCAGGGCGAGCGCGTCGATCAGGGCGGCGAGGTTCTTGTGCGGGCGCTTGGCGGACAGGGCGAGCAGCACCCGGCGCTCGCCCAGCTCGAAGCGGGCACGCGTCCGGGCCTCGGGGAGCGGCTGCTCGCGCCGGATCGCGCCGAGGCCGTTGGGCACCACGTCGATGCGCTCCTGGGGGATGCCCACCAGCTCCACGAGATCGCGACGTGTGCTCTGCGAGATCGCGATCACGCGGTCCGAACGCCGGGCCGCGGCGGGGACGAGCACCGCCATGCCCTTGTCGCGGATCCCGCTATGCGCGTCGGGATGGCGCGCGTAGATGAGGTCGTGGACGGTGACCACGCGGCGGAATCGGCCCCACAGCGGCGCCGTGCTGGCGAGGCTGTGCACGAGGTCCACGCCGGCGCGCATCGCCAGCGGCGCGAGCAGTGCCTGCTCCCCCAGCACCCATTGCGTGCGCCGGCGAGCCCGCACCGGCACGTGGACCGTCGGCAACGCCCCCCGAAGCGGCCAGTCGCTGCTGGAGGCGGTCTCGCTGTTGACGAACGCCGTGAAGCGGTCGCCGGGAGGGGCCTGCTCGAGCATCGCCGCGATCAGCTCCTGGGCGGCGATCTCCATGCCGCCGGTCTCCTGCGGGACCAGGAAGATCAGGTTCAAGCCCACGTGCACGGCGAGCCGGGAGGCTAGTGGAGATGTGCAAGGCTGCCGGCGCTTGAACGCTCCGTCCGCACCCGCGATCGGGATCGACGCACGCGCCGCGGCCGAGGAGGGTGCCGGTCGAGGGCGCCTCGTGCGCGAGCTGCTGCGCACACTAGGGCGGGGCGCCGAGCACGCACGCTTCCTCCTGTACGCGCGCCGGCCGTGGAACGAGGTCGAGCTCGACGAGCGCTTCAGCTGGCGCCTGCACGGCGGCCCCGACGCCCTCTGGCATCTGCGCACCGCCCGCCTGGCCAACCGCGAATGCGACGCGTTCCTGGCGAGCAACTCCTACATCACGCCGCTGTTCCTGCGGATACCGACGGTGACGGTGGTGTACGACCTCGCCACGTTCGAGCCGTCGATGAGACCCAACCGCCGCTCGATGCTGATCGAGCGCGCCACGCTCGGGCCGACCGTCAGGCGCTCGACCAGGATGCTCGCGATCTCGCAGGCGACCGCCGACGCGCTCACCGCGCGCTTCCCGGCAGCCGCGGCCAAGGCGGTGGTGGCGCCACTCGGGGTCGCCACGACGCTCGCGCCGCACGGCGGCGAGCAGGCCCGCGCCGAGACCGCGCCGGAGACCGTCGGCGCGGAGCGGCTTCCGGCGCCCGGGTTCGTGCTCGCAGTGGGGACGCTCGAGCCGCGCAAGAACCTGCCGCGGCTGGTGGCCGCGTACGCGTCGCTGGACGAGTCCCTGCAAGAGCGCCACCCGCTCGTCGTCGTCGGGCGCACCGGCTGGCAGACGGGCGAGACGCTCACCGCGCTGCGCTCGCTCGGCCCGCGCTGCATCGCGCTCGGCTTCGTCCCGGACGATGCCCTGGCCGAGCTCTACCGTCGCTGCGCGGTGTTCTGCTACCCATCGCTCGGGGAGGGCTTCGGGCTGCCCGTGCTCGAGGCGATGGCGGCGGGCGTCGCGGTCGTGACCTCGAACGTCAGCTCGCTGCCGGAGGTCGGGGGCGACGCGGTCGAGTACGTGGACCCGACCAGCGTCGAGAGCATCGCCGCTGGGCTGCGACGGGTGCTGCAGGACGATCGCCACCGCCACGACCTGTCCGAGCGGGCGCAGGCGCGGGCACGGAGCTTCTCGTGGGAGCGCTTCGCACAGACCGTGTTGGACACGCTCGAGCAGGCCGCGGTTGAGGACCCGCAGCCCAGGGGCGGAACCTCGCCACCGCCCCTGGAAGACTGATGTCGTGCGCACACAGGCCAGCCCGGAGGAGCAGACGTGCCCCGCGTCCTGTTCCTGACCGGCCCCCGCGAGGACTACCTCGCGGACGGGCTCCTGCACGGACTCCGAAGCCGGCTCGGAGCCGACGTGATCGACTACCCGAAGGCCGATCACCTGTACGAGAGCTACCCGGTTGAGCGCCCGCGGAGCCTGCGCGGCCGCGGGTTCACCCTCTACGGTCTGCTCGCCGACATGGAGGCGGACCGCTACCGGCCCCTGGACCGCGCGCAGCACGGCGAGTTCGACCTGATCGTGTGCGGAGACATCTGGTTCAGCTTCGGGAGCTTCGTCGAGCTCGCCCCCCGCATCATCGGCACCTCGATGGCGGCTCTCGACGGGGCCGACCGCCAGGAGCCCTACCCGGACGCCGGCGAGTGGTGGCGGCGGGGCTGGTGGGTGCTCCCGCGGGCGCACAAGCGGGCGCTCTACCTCAAGCGCGAGCTGGGTGCGTGCCGTGCTTTCGAGAGCTCGACCGCAAGCCCCCGCGGCACGCCCGGCACGGCCTGCACGAGGGCAACTGCGTTCCCTACCGGGACTACGACGATCTGATGCGGCGCCGCGAGGACATCAACGAGACCCGCTACCGCGCGCTGCAGGCGGGGGCGCTCGAATGGTCGCCCGCCAACACCACCGAGCGCCGGGCGCAGCTGTTCCTCGCCGCGTGCGGGTTCCCCGCCGTCGCGGCGAGCGGAGCCGGCGCCGAGCGGGCAATCGGCGGGCACACGTGAGCACCGAGCTCAACCCTCACGCCGCCGAGGAGATCGTCGAGGTGATCCCCGACGGTGACATCCTCGCCTCGCGCGAGGCGGGCGGCCGCTTCCTGCGCGGAAGCGGCATGCGGATCGTCGGCTTCGGGGCGGGGCTGCTCGTGGGGCTCGCCGCCACGCCGTTCGTGACCCGCCACCTCGGACCGTCCAACTGGGGGCACTTCATCACCGTCACGTCGCTGATCTTCATCGCCGCGGCCCTGACCGAGGGCGGCGTGGGAAACCTCGGGATCCGCGAGTTCGCGACCTCCGGGGAGGCCGAGCGCCGGTTGTTCATGAGCGACCTGTTCGGGCTCCGCCTGGTCCTCTCGCTCATCGGCGCGCTCGGTGCGTTCGCGTTCGCGCTCGCGGCCGGCTACCCGGCGGTGATGGTGGCAGGGACCGCGATCGCCTGCGTGGGCCTGGTGATCGACGCCGCGCGCGTGACGCTCGCGATCCCGCTGACCGCGATGCTGCGCCTCGGCTGGCTGGCGGTGAGCGACTTCACGGCGCAGGTCGCCACGGCGGTCCTGATGATCACGCTCGTCCTCGCCGGCGCCGCGCTGCTGCCGTTCTACGCAGTGGCCTCCTTGGTAGCGGCCCTGACGCTCGTGCTGACGATCGCGCTCGTGCGCTCGGACGTGAACCTGCGGCCGTCCTTCTCGCCCTCGCGGTGGCGCGCGCTGATGTCCGAGTCGATCGTCTACACCGGCGCCACCACGCTGGGGGTCATCTACTTCCAGATCGTCGTGATCGCGATGTCGCTGCTGTCGAGCAAACTCCAGACCGGCTACTTCAGCCTCGCCTTCCGCGGCCTGAGCATCATCAACGGGATCCCGTGGCTGCTCGTCGCCTCGGCCTTCCCGATCCTGGCCCACGCCGCCCACAACGACGAGCAGCGCCTGCGCTACGCGCTGCAGCGGCTGTTCGATGGAAGCGTCGTCGTCGGGGGCTTCTTCTCCTTGTGCGTGGTGATCGGCGCTCCGTTCGGCGTGCGCGTGATCGGGGGGCCCAAGTTCGAGCCGTCGGTCCAGGTCCTGCAGATCCTCGGAGCGGGCATCCTCGGCACCTTCCTCGTCGCGACCTGGTCGTTCGCCCTGCTCACCCTGCGCCTGTACCGGGAGCTGATCGTGATCAACGGGGCCGCCGTGCTGCTCGCGGTCCTCCTGAGCGTCCTGCTGATCCCAGCGCACGCCGCCGACGGCGCCGCCGTCACGACCGTCACGCTCGAGATCGCCCTCGCGCTCGCCTACGGAGTCGTGCTCAGCATCCGCCGGCCGGAGCTGCGTCCGTCCCTCGGCCAGCTCCCGCGGGTCGCGCTCGCACTCGGCGTGTCCTTCGCGGTAGCCGTTGTCATACCCGTCTCGTCACTGGTCGCGGTGGTCGTGGGGGTGGCGGTGCTGGCCTGCTCGCTGCTCGCCCTGCGGGCCGTTCCCCACGAGTTCCTGCACGCCATCAGGCGCAACCCCGGGGGCTAAGGTGGCTTCCACGGCCGGCATGAACAGCACGCTCGACATCTCCGTGTGCGTGCCCGTCTACCGGGCGCACGCGGAGCCGAACGTCGCCACGGTCGCGGAGTCGCTGCAGGACGGCCTCGACGGGTTGCGGGGGGAGTTGGTGGTCGCGCTCAACGGCATCTCCACGCAGCACGCCGGGGTGCCCGAATCCGCGACGGTCGTGGACCTGGGCGTCAACCGCGGCGTGGCCCCTGGCTGGAACGCGGCCGCAGCGGCCTCTCGCGGCGCGATCCTGGTGTTCGCGAACGACGACCTGTCGCTCGGGCGCGGGTCGCTGGCGAGGCTCCGCGCGGCCCTGCTCGAGCATCCGGAGGCGGGGATCGTCTCGCCGGCCGGGGCGCGCTGGGACCTGCGCGTGCCCAAGCACCTGGAGCTCGTCGACCTCGCGGGCCTGGGCGCCGGGGATGTGCGCGAATGCGACGCGGTGGGCGGGTTCCTGTTCGCGCTGCGCCGCGAGGTGTTCGACGCCGCGGGCGGATTCGACGAGGCCTACGCGCCGTGCTCGATGGAGGAGATCGACCTGTGCACGACGATCACCCACCGGCTGGGGTTGAAGTGCTACGCCGTCGCCGGGGTCGAGGTCGAGCACGAGTACGGGATCTCGGCGGCGAACCCGTGGAAACGCATCCGCCACAACGGCCGCTCCGAGCTGCTGCGCTCGATCCACGTGCGCAACGTGCGCCACTACCGCCGCAAGTGGCAGGGGGCGCTCGGCGGGCGGAGCTAACGTCGGCGGTAGAGGACGTCGTCGGCGGTGAGGCTTTCGAGCGCCTCGTAGCGCTCCCCGAGGACCCCCTCGACGGCGGTCCTCCCGTCTCCCCCGGCGGTCTCGACGAGCAGGAACCCCGGCCGGTGGAGGTCGAGGTCCAGACCGCTGAGTGCCGGGGCCTCGAAGCCCTCGAGATCGAGCGAGACGAAATCGAGCTCCGCGACGCCGGCCTCGTCGAGCACCTGGTCGAGCGTGCGGGCGGGCACGCGCACCTCGTAGCCGCCGGCGGCGTCGATCCGGGCCCGCTCCTGCATGACCGCGTCGGAGTCCTTGATCAGCGAGCGCAGGTCGGAGTAGGTCATCGTGACCCAGTCGTCGGGAAAGTCCGGCGCCACCAGCGCGCAGTTGAGGACCACCGACTCCCGGCGCAGGCTGAGGCATTCCCGGTAGAGCTCGGGGATCGGCTCGACGAGCACGCCCCGCCAGCCGCAGAAGCGCGCGAGGTAGTAGGTGTTGCTCCACGTGTAGCCGTCGTTGGCGCCCGCTTCGAGGAACACCCCCGAGCCCGGCAGATGGCGTTGCAGCTTGGCGTCTATGCCGTCGTGCGCGGGGCGGGAGTAGCGCGCGGATCCGCGGGCCTCGAACAGACGCCTCCTGGCGTGCACGAGCCGCTTCCTGCGCGCGCGGTCGCCGAGCGGCGTGTACTTCAGCAGTGCGCTGTTGGCGCGGTCGTGCAGGCTCATCGGCGGCGGCCCGCGCGAACGGGCCGGCGGGCCGAGATTATCGTGTAGGTATGGAGACCCTGCCAGTCACGCTGTGCGTGAGCACCCGCAACGCGGCGCGGATCCTGCCGGGCTGCATCGAGAGCGTCCGCGAGTGGGTGCGGGAGATCGTGATCGTGGACATGGGCAGCACCGACGGGACGCTCGAGATCGCGCGCTCCTTCGATGCCAAGGTGGTCCGGGTCCCCCCGGCCGGCTGGGCGGAGCCGGGGCGTCAGGCGGGAATCGACGCGGCTACGCAGGACTGGATGCTGGTGCTCGACGCCGACGAGCGCGCGGCCGCGGGGCTGCGCGGACTCGTTGCCGGATGCGTGACGCGCGAGGATCTCGCCGGCCTGTATCTCCCGCGCCAGAACTTCCAGTTCGGCTGGTGGGTTCCGCACTCCGGGATCTGGCCCGACTGGCAGCTGCGCCTGTTCCGCCCCGAGCGGACGACGTGGTCCGGTGAGCGAACCCACGTGGGCGCGCGTGTGGAAGGCGCCGTCGAGCACGCGCCGGCCAACTCCGAGAACGCGATCGTGCACCACGGGTCCAGGACGATCAGCCACTGGATCGCGTCGATGAACGGGTACACGGACCTCGAGGCCGACCGCCTCACACGGGGCGGCCGCCGGGCAGGTTTGGTGGACGTGCTCGCGATGCCGCTCGGGCGCTTCGCCGAGCTGTACCTGGCGCGTAGGGGGTTCCGTGGCGGGCGCTACGGCCTGGCGGTGGCGCTGATGTCGCTCTGCTACTGGCTGCTGGCGGGGTTGAAGGCCTGGGAACGGCGGCTGCTCGAGCATCCGCCGAGCCGGGACGCGGTGCGGGAGCCCGCGGCGGAGACGCGGCCCGAGGCGCGCGAACCCGCGGCGGAGACGCGCCCCCGCTAGGCCGCGGAGCGGAGAGGCCCACCTCTGAGAAAGGTCATCGTCTCGCTCGGCAGCGGCCACCAGCAGCGGCTGCTCGGGCTCGCGGCGCGCTCGTTTCGCCCCTACGCGGCCCGCCACGGCTACGACCTCGACCTGCACACCGAGGTGGTCGATCCGAGGCGACCGGCGCCGTGGTCGAAGATCGTGCTGCTGCGGGGACTGGCCGAGCGCTACGAGGTGCTGTTGTGGCTCGACGCGGACCTGGTGATCGTGGACCGTTCGCTCGACATCGCAAGCGAGCTGGAGGAGGGGCGCTTCCTGTACCTGGTCGAGCACGCGACGGCGGAGGGGCGGATGCCGAACACGGGGGTGATGATGCTGCGCGGGGGCACGCAGACGATCTCCTTCCTGGACGACGTCTACGCCCAGCGCGACCTGATCGACCACCGCTGGTGGGAGAACGCGGCCGTGTGCCGCCTGCTCGGCTACCACCTCGATCCGGTCGGCCCGGGCACGCCGACGGCGCTGCTCACCGAGCACACGAAGCTGATCTCGCCGCGCTGGAACTCGATTCGCGACGCGCCCGCGGCGCATCCCCGCATACGCCACTACCCCGGCTACTCGTTGAAGGTGCGCACCGCGTTCATGGCGCGCGACCTGTTGCTGCGTCGCTGAGGGCGCATGCGGGCGCGCCTGGCGGGGAACCGTTACTGCTGAGCCCGCCGGCGTAAACGCGAGCTGCCGCCTGTTCTCGCGCGGATATCATCCGCCCGGATGACCGACGCTGTGCGGCTCGGGGTGGTGGGCCTCGGCTACTGGGGTCCCAACCTGGCCCGCAACTTCCGCTCCCTCCCGGGGGCCGAGCTCGTGTGGTGCTGCGACGCCTCGCAGGAGGCCCGCGACCGCCTCGCCCCGCAGGTGCCGGGGGCACGGATGACCGATCGCATCGAGGACCTGCTCGAGGACGAGAGCCTCGACGCGGTCGTGCTCGCGACCCCGGTCCCCACCCACGCCGAGCTCGCGGTACGCGTGCTGGAGGCGGGCAAGCACTGCTTCGTGGAGAAGCCGCTGGCGCAGTCGGTGGCCGATGCCGAACGCGCCGTCACGGCTGCGGAGCAGTCGGGGCGGATATTGATGGTCGGGCACCTGCTCGAGTACCACCCCGGCGTGCAGATGCTGAAGGCGCTCGTGGACGAGGGCCAGCTCGGGGAGATCTACTGCGTGTACGGCAACCGTGTGAACCTCGGCCAGATCCGCAGCGACGAGAACGCCCTCTGGAGCCTCGGGGCCCACGACGTCTCAGTGCTGCTGCACATCGTCGAGGAGGAGCCCTACGAGGTCTCCGCCCACGGGGAGTGCTACCTCCGCGAGGGGGTGGAGGACGTCGTGTTCTGCTTTTTGCGCTTCCCCTCCGGGGTGGCCGCCCACCTCCATCTGTCCTGGCTGGACCCCCACAAGGAGCGGCGCTTCACGATCGTAGGCTCCAAGCGGATGGCGACGTTCGACGACATGGCCCTCGAGGGCAAGCTCACGGTCTACGACAAGGGCTTCGACGAGGACACCCGCTCATACGGCGAGTACATCGCCCGCAGCGGCGACATGTTCAGCCCGCGGGTGCCGAGCATCGAGCCCCTGCGACTGGAGTGCGAACACTTCCTCGAGTCGGTCAGGACGGGGTC
>DATJBO010000103.1:0-8080 GCA_035515315.1 Solirubrobacteraceae bacterium | reverse complement strand
TCGCCGCTGCTGGTCGCGTTCGTGGGGCTGTTGTGCGGCTCCACGGTGGGCGCCACCTACGGCTTCGCGACCGGGCTGCTGGTCGACCTGCTGCTGCTGCAGACGCTCGGACTGAGCTCGCTGATCTTCACGCTGGTGGGCTACTTCTGCGGGCGCGTGCGCGAGCTGCGCGACCCGCAGGCTGCGCTGACGCCGCTGCTGGTCGGCGCCGCGGCGGTGGGGGCCTCGCTGGTGGGCTACTCGCTGATGGAGTTCATGCTGGGCGTCGATGCGCCCGTGAGCCTCGAGCTGCTGCGCCAGATCGTGCTCGTGACTGTCGTCGACGCGATCATCGCGCTGCCGCTGTGGCTGCTGGTGCGCACGTGGCTGGAGAGCGCGCTGCCCGATGACCCGCGCCGACGGCGGCGTCGTCGCCGGGCATACACGACCGGTGGGCTCAGCCCGCTCTCGCGCTCGTGAGCGCGATCGAGCCGGCCGGCGGGCGCGAGCCGCGGATGCCGGTCTCCCCGCAGATGGCCCTGCGTGTCGCGATCATCGGCGGCGTCGCGATGGTCCTGTTCGGGGTGATCTTCTTCCGCCTCTGGTACCTGCAGATCCTGTCCGGCGAACAGTACGTCCAGCAGGCCAACGCCAACCGCGTGCGGGACCTGCCGATCCCCGCCCCGCGGGGGGAGATCGTCGATCGCACGGGCCAGACGCTGGTTTCCAGCCGCGTCACCAACGCGGTCCAGATCGTGCCCTCGGCGCTGCCGGCGGCCGGGCGGCCGCGGCTGCGCCTGTACGCCAAGCTCGGCCGCCTGCTGAGGATGACCCCGGCACACGTCCAGGCGCTGGTGATCCGCGGGCGCACCCAGCTGCCCTACGCACCGATCACGATCAAGACCGACGCCGGCCCGGGGGTGCTGACGGTGCTCGGCGAGCGCGCCAGCGAGTTCCCCGGGGTGGTCCAGACGCCCGTCTCGATCCGCGACTACCCGTGGGGCGAGATGGCCTCCCAGGTGCTCGGCTACGTCGGGCAGGTCTCCACGGAACAGCAGAAGCTGAAGCCCTTCCACGGCGTCCAGGGCGGCACGATCGTCGGCCAGGAAGGGCTCGAGTACTACTACGACCGCTACCTGCGCGGCACCCCCGGGGTCGAGCGCGTGGAGGTCAACGCGAACGGCTACCCGGTCCCCAGCCGCCTGGCCCCGACGCAGCCGCGGGCCGGCCACGCGTTGCAGGTGACGCTCGACCTCGGCCTGCAGCGGGAGAGCGAAAAGGCGCTCCTGCAGGGGATCGAGAACGCGCGCGCGGGGGGTAAACCGGCGGTCGCCGGGGCGTTCGTGGCGATGGACCCGCGCAACGGGGAAATCCTCTCGATCGGCTCATACCCCTCGTTCGACCCCAACCGCTTTGCCAAACCGCTGACCCAGCACGAATACGAACAACTCGAGGGCAGCGGCTCGGCGGCCGGGCCGCTCACCGACCGCGCCGTCAACGGCACCTATCCGACCGGCTCCACGTTCAAGCCGATCACCGCCATGGCGGCGCTCGAAGGCGGCGTGATCTCGCCCGAAGAAGGGCTCGGCGCGGGCCAGTGCGTCTCGGTGTCGACCGAGCAGTTCTGCAACGCCGGCAAGGCCGACTACGGCGCCGTCGGGCTGGTGCAGGCGCTGAAGGTCTCCTCGGACACCTACTTCTTCGAAGTCGGTGAGCGCTCCAACGCCCACGGCGACGTGATCCAGAAGATGGCCCACCAGCTCGGGGTCGGCGAGGACACCGGCATCGACCTGCCGAGCGAGTTCGAAGGTGTGGTCCCCGACGCCGCCTGGCGCCAGCGCGAGAACCGCCGCCAGATGGCCTGCGAACACTCCCACCACCACGGCACCTGCGCGATCGTCAGCGAAGTCCGCCCGTGGAGCGTCGGCGACGACATGCACCTGGCCGTCGGCCAGGGCGACCTGCTCACCGACCCGCTGCAGATGGCGGTCGCCTACTCCACCCTCGCCAACGCCTATATGGACGACGGCAACGGCCACGTCGTGACCCCCCACATCGGCAAGCAGATCGACGAAGCCGGCGGTGGCCTGCTGCAGACCCTGAGCTTCCCGGCCCGCCGGCACGTGCACCTCAACCCCACCGACCTCGGGCTGGTGATGCGGGGGATCCACGAGGCCGCCAGCGAAGCCGGCGGCACCTCGGCCGACGTGTGGGCCGGCTGGGACCAGGCGGCCCACCCCGTCTACGGCAAGACCGGCACCGCCCAGCACGAAGCCGAAGGCCAGGAAGACCAGTCCTGGTACATGTGCTACATCGGCGATCCCCGGCGCCCGATCGTGATCGCCGTCACGGTCGAGCAGGGTGGCTTCGGCGCCGAAACCGCCGCCCCGATCGCGCGCCTGATGGCCTCCGAGTGGTTCGGTGAGCAGCTGAAGTTCGTCGCCGGGTCCTCCAAGACGCTGTGAGCGCCGCCACCACGTGAACCCGCTCAGCCCGATCACGCCCACCCAGGAGCGCGCCGGCGAGTCGCCCGCGCTGCCGCGGATCCCGCTCGACCCGCTGCTGACGCTCGCCGCGATCGGCCTCGGGGTCTGCTCGGTCATCACCCTGAGCGGCGCCACCCGCAACCTGATCCCCGGCAACCCCAGCTACTACACGACCCGCCAGGGGGTCTACCTGGGGCTCGGGCTGGTGGCCATGATCGCCCTCTCGCGCTTGGACTACTCGCACCTGCGACGTCTGAAAGCCCCGATCTACGCGGCCCTGATCCTCGGCATCCTGGCGGTGCTCGGGGCCGGGCACGCGAGCAACGGGGCGCAGCGGGCGATCAACTTCCCGTTCTTCTCCTTCCAGGCCTCCGAGCTCGGCAAGGTGCTGCTGATCGTCGCCCTCGCGGCGCTGCTCGTGGACCGCGCCCGGTCGCTGCGGGATCGCGACACGACTGCGCGCGTGATGCTGGCCGCGCTGATCCCGGCGATGTTCGTGATCGCCCAGCCGGACCTCGGCTCGGGCCTGGTGTACATGGCGATCGCGGCGATGCTGCTGTTCGTCGCGGGCACGCCGTGGCGCCAGCTGGCGGCGCTGGCGGCGATCGTGGTCCTGTCGCTGAGCTTCATCCTGGTGGCCGCCCCGGCGGTGGGGGTGCACGTGCTCAAGCCCTTCCAGGAGGACCGCCTGACGGCGTTCCTGCACCCCAGCTCCAACCCCCAGAAACAGGGCTACCAGCAGCAGGAGTCGAAGATCGCGATCGGCGCCGGGCAGAAGACCGGGTGGCACGGCGAAGGCGGCCAGATCCCCGACGGCTATGTCCCCGAGAGCAACACCGACTTCGTGTTCGCCGCCGTCGGCGAACAGTACGGGTTCGTCGGCGCCGGGCTGGTGCTGCTGCTCTACGGGGTGCTGATCTCGCGCTCGCTGCGGATCCTGCTGATGAGCAAGGACCTGTTCGGCTCACTGATCGCGGCCGGGGTAGCGGCTATGCTCATGTTTCAGGTCTTCGTCAACGTTGGAATGACCATTGGAATCATGCCTATCACCGGGGTCACGCTGCCACTCATGAGCTACGGCGGCTCCTCGGTGATCACGATCATGTTGGCGGTCGGCCTGCTGCAGTCGATCTACGTCCGGGCGCGCGCCTCAGCTGCTCTGAAGGGCCGGGTGCCGCGCCTCTAGGTCGCGAGAACAAGATGCGAACGTCAGCCGAGCATCGCCACTCCAGCCGAGGTTCTCGCCGAGCGCGCCGTGAACGCGCGTGCCGGCGCCCGGCTGCCTGCTCTGCACCCTCTCCCCACGAAAGATTGGTTCAAATTGAAAAAGCAAGTACTCGTCAGCGTGGACCGCGCGGAGACGCGCGTCGCGCTCATGGAGGCCGCGGGGGCACCCGCGGCCGCCCGCTCCTCATCGCGCTCGCGCAGCCGTCGCGGCGCCGGCGCACAGGACCCTTACCGGGTCGCTGAGCTGTACATAGAGCGCCGCGGTCAGCGCTCGATCGTCGGAAACATCTACAAGGGCAAGGTCGACAACGTCCTGCCAGGCCTAGAGGCCGCCTTCGTCGACATCGGCCTCGAGAAGAACGGCTTCCTGCACGTCGACGAGATCGTGCTGCCGGGCGTGGAGGCGCCCCGCCGCGGCCGCGGCGGCGGGCGCAAGATCTCCGAGCTGCTGAAGCCCGGGCAGGAGATCGTCGTGCAGGTCGTCAAGGACCCGCTCAAGACCAAGGGCGCGCGCCTGTCGATGGAGCTCACGATCGCCGGGCGCTACATGGTCTATGCCCCCACCGGCGAGGGGGTCGGCGTGTCCCGGCGCCTGGAGGACCGCGAGCGCGCCCGGCTGCGCCGCCAGACCGCCGGCCTGGAGCTGGGGGAGGGGGGCGTGATCATCCGCACCGCCGCCCACGGCGCCAAGCGCGAGGACTTCGAGCGCGAGCTCAAGTACCTGCACAAGCTCCACGAGGTGCTCGAGCACCGCGTGCAGGACACCCCCGCCCCGGGCCTCGTCTTCCAGGAGGCCGACCTGTCGGTGCGCGTCGTGCGGGACATCTTCTCGGCCCACTTCGAGAGGGCGATCGTCGACGACGAGCAGCAGCACCACCGGCTCGTGTCGTTCTTCACCCGCACCGCGCCGGAGCTCGTCGAGCGCGTCGAGCTGTGGCAGGAGAGCGAGCCGCTGTTCGAGGCGTTCGGCGTCGACAAGGCGATCGAGGGCGTCCTCTCGCGGCGTGTGGACCTGCCCAGCGGCGGCTATCTGATCGTCGACTACGCCGAGGCGCTGACCGTGATCGACGTCAACTCGGGCAGCTTCATCGGCCGCGGCAAGGGTGCGGGCCTCGAGGACACGATCACCAAGACCAACCTCGAGGCGGCCGAGGAGGTCGTCAACCAGCTGCGCCTGCGCGACATCGGCGGGATCATCGTGATCGACTTCATCGACATGGCCCGCGCGCGCAACCGCGACGCGGTCATGAAGACCCTGCGCAAGACCCTCGACGAGGACCGCACGAAGACGTTCACCGCCGAGATCTCCAAGCTCGGCCTCGTCGAGATGACCCGCCAGAACGTCACCGAGGGGGTGCGGGAGATCCTCAGCCGCCCCTGTCCCACCTGCGAGGGCGAGGGCGTGATCCGCTCCGAGGAGACGATCGCGATCGAGTTCGAGCGGCGCCTGCGGGACATCGCCGCCGCCCATCCCGAGGCGGAGGCCTACCTCGTGCAGGCCAACCCCCGCGTCAGCACGCAGTTCACCGGCCACGGAGCCCGGGTGCTGCACGCGCTCGAGCTCCACACCGGCAAGTCGTTCCTGTTCGAGGGCTCCGAGGGACTCGCGCTCGACCACTTCGCGATCACCTTCATGGGCACCCGCGAGGAGGTCGAGGAGCGCGCGCTGCCGTTCCGCCCCGGCGACGAAGTGCTGGTCGAGATCGTCGAGCCCCACATGTACGACGAGGACGACGCCGTCGCCAAAATCGACGGCTACATCATCTCGATCGCGGGCGCCGCCGCCAGCGTCGGGGAGAAGCGCATGGTGCGCATCGCCGAGGTCGGCAGGACGGCGGCCACGGCTCTGCTGCTCGACGAGTCCGGGGAGGTCGTCTCCGCCCCGGCCCGTCCCAGCCGTCCGTCCCGCCCCCGGCCCCGCCGCGAAGGCCGCTCGGGCGCGACCACGCGGCGCTCGGCGGCCCAGGCACGCGAAGCCCCGTCGGGGCCGAAGGCGGCCACGCCGGAGGAGCCCGCCGAGCAGGCGCAGGAGCCCTCGCCCAACGGCGAGGTCTCCGGCGATGGCCTACAATCCAAGCCTCGGCGTCGCGGCCGCAGAGGCGGGCGGCGCCGTTCCGCTGCCAAGGCGAAGGCCGGCCCCGAGTAGGGCACCCTCGGCCTCCGCCGCGGCGCTCCGGGCCACGCAACCTCCCCACCTTCCAGTACCCACCCAGAGACCATGTACGCGATCGTCAGGACCGGCGGCAAGCAGTACCGCGTAGAGCGCGGCCAGAAGCTGCTGGTCGAGCGCCTCGAGGCCGCCGAGGGCGCGGATGTCGAGCTCGAGCCGCTCCTGTACCGCTCCGAGGAGGCGGTGTTCGACAAGGATGGCCTGGCGGGCGTGCAGGTGACGGCCAAGATCCTGGACCACGTGCGCGGGGAGAAGCTGCGCGTCTTCAAGTTCAAGCCCAAGCGCGGCTACAAGCGCCGCACGGGCCATCGCCAGGAGCTCACCCGCATCGAGGTGCTGGACATCTCCCACAAAGCCAGAGCCGCCCGCAAAGCGCCGGCCAAAGCGAAAGCCGAGGCCGAGGGCACGGCGGAGACCGGCGAGGCGGCGCCGAAGGCCGAGGCGGCGGCGAAAGCGCCGGCCAAAGCGCCGGCCAAAGCGCCGAAAGCGCCGGCCAAAGCCAAGGCCGAGCCGGCCGCCGAAAGTACGGCGAAAGCCGAGAAACCCATGAAAGCCGAGAAAGCCGCGGCGGGCGCCAAAGGCGCAACCGGCACGAAAGCCGCCGCCGGCGCCAAGGCCCCGCCGAAAGCAGGCAAAGCCGAGAGCAAACCGAAAGCCGCTCCGAAACCGAAAGCCGCCCCCAAAGCCAAGGACGACAAAGGCAAAGCGGCGGGCTCCCGCGGCAAGGAGGACAAACAGGATGGCTCATAAGAAGGGGCTCGGATCGAGCCGCAACGGGCGCGACTCCAACGCGCAGCGCCTCGGCGTGAAGACGTTCGCCGGCCAGCACGTCAGCGGGGGGGAGATCATCGTCCGCCAGCGGGGCACGCGCTTCAAGCCAGGCAGCGGCGTGGGGATCGGCAAGGACGACACGCTGTACGCGATCGCCGCCGGCACGGTCCAGTTCAAGACCGGCCGTCGCGGGCGCACCGTGAGCGTCGTGTCCGCACCCCAGCAGGCCTGAGCGAGGCCTCGCAGCGCGGCCGGGCAGCCGCGCCCGGCGCCTCTACCCCGCCTGCGCCGTGGGCCGCAGCAGGACCTCGTTGATGCTGACGTGATCCGGCTGGGCGACCGCGTACATCACCGCGCGGGCCACGTCGTCGTCCTGCAGGGCGTCGCGGGGGCGCTCATCGAAGAACGGCGTGTCGACCATCCCCGGCTCGATCACGGTGACGCGCACGCCCTTGTCGTGGAGCTCCTGGCGCGCGGCCTCGCCCATCGCGGTGACGGCGTGCTTGGTGCACGAGTAGAGCGACCCGGGCAGCACGCGCCGGCCGGCCACGCTCGAGGTCAGCAGCAGCCGGCCGCGGTTGGCGATCAGCTGCTGCCTGGTCGCGCGGATCGTGAGCGCTGCCCCGAGCACGTTCGTGAGGACCATCTCGCGCCAGTGCTCGGGGGTGTCCTCGGAGAAGCCCCGCTTGCCTCCGAAGCCGGCGTTGGCGAAGGCCACATCGACGCGCCCGAATGCCTCCACGGCCGCGTCCACCATCTGCCGCTGCTGCTCCCAGTCGGTCACGTCGCAAGGCACCGCCAGCGCCCGCTCGCCGCCGCCCAGCTCCTGCGCGAGCTCCCGCAGGCGCTCCGCCGAGCGCGCTGCGAGCACCACCCGCCAGCCCTCCTGCGCCGCCCGCCGGGCGGTGGCGGCGCCGATCCCGGAGGAGGCGCCCGTGATCAGGAACACACCGTCGTTCGAGGTTGCTGCATCGCTCATCGCGCTCCGGCCTCCTTGGTTTGAAAGGGTCGCTGCTGCGGCTGGGAGGCATCTAGCAGATCCGCCCCCGCGGGAGCGGTGCACGCGCGTGTCACGATTGCTCGCGAGATGCTCCACGACCGCGCACGGATCCACGTCCAGGCCGGGGCGGGCGGCGACGGCGCCGTCAGCTTCCGCCGCGAAGCCCACGTGCCCCGGGGCGGGCCCGACGGCGGCGACGGGGGCCGTGGCGGCGACGTGCTCGCCGTCTGCGACGGGTCGCTGCGGGACCTGCAGTCCTACCGGCGCAGGACCCGCTTCGAGGCCGGCCGCGGCGGTCACGGCTCCGGTGCCCTGCGCCACGGCGCCGACGGTCAGACGCTGCGGCTGGCGGTCCCCCCGGGCACGCGCATCGAGGCTGCGCCCGGGGAGGAGGGCTCCCTGGCGGGGCGCAGCTGGGAGCTGCTGACGCCCGGCGCGAGCGTGCTG
>DATJBO010000102.1:0-2625 GCA_035515315.1 Solirubrobacteraceae bacterium | reverse complement strand
GCAGCGCCACCCAGAAGGCGCGGGCGACAGGGCCGCGTACGTCCCCCCGCGTCCACACCCAGGTGCCGATCAGCGCCGCCGCCAGGTTGAGGGCGGCGACCGTCAGCGCACCGGCGATGACGGCCTCATTCACCGCGCGGTCTCGAGCCGATTGCCACTATGTAACACTCTGCCACAAGCAGTGATATAAACACCCGAGGTGCTGAGAAGCTATCTCCCGGCGATCGTTTTCCTCGTACTCGGCGGGGCGGTAGGGGCCACCTTCGTGTATGTGAACTCGGTGCTCGGCCCGCGGCGGGCGGTGACCGACAAGCGCCAGCCCTACGAGTGCGGGCTCCCCTCCGAGGTCAAGCGGGGCCTGCGCTTCGGGATCAGCTTCTACCTGATCGCGATCTTGTTCATCCTGTTCGACATCGAGGTGATCTTCCTGTACCCGATCGCGATCGAGCTGCGGGCGTTCGGGAGCTATGCGCTCGTGGAGACGATCGTGTTCATCGGCCTGCTGTTCGTCGCGTTCGTCTACGTGTGGCGGAGGGGGGCACTGGATTGGAGGTGAGACGCGAGCCGCTCCCAACGGGTGACACCCACGGTGACGCCCAGCGTCTGCTGGTTACCCGGTTCAACTCGCACCAGCTGCTGCGCGGGAGCGAGCTCCACGGCATCAACCAGCCTGCCCACCTTCCTGCGGCGGAGCTCGAAGGGGACGAGCTCGAACGCCACGTTCACGAACGTGTGCTCACGACGAGCCTCGACAAAGCGGTCGCGTGGGCGCGCTCCAATTCCTTCTTCCCGCTCGCCTTCGGGCTTGCCTGCTGCGCGATGGAGCAGTTCCACGCCGCCGGGCCGCGAATGGACATCGCGCGCTTCGGCTACGAGGCGTTCAGGGCCTCGCCCCGGCAGGCCGACCTGATCATCCTTGCGGGCCGCGTGTCCATCAAGATGGCCCCCATCATCCGCAGGCTGTACGACCAGATGCTCGAGCCGAAGTGGGCGGTCTCGATGGGTGCCTGCTGCAGCTCGATGGGGGTGTTCAACAACTACGCGCTCGTCCCCGCCGACAAGTTCCTGCCGATCGACATCTACGTGCCCGGCTGCCCCCCGCGCCCGGAGGGCCTGATGCACGGCATCCTGAAGCTCCGCAAGATGGTGCAGGACGATCCGGACCTCGGCTGGCGCGAGCGCTACCAGGCGCGCGGGACCGAGGAGATCCTCCCGGAGCCACACGTCGCCCCGCCCGGCGCCGCA
The DNA here is from genome assembly GCA_035515315.1 of Solirubrobacteraceae bacterium. Taxonomy (GTDB): domain Bacteria; phylum Actinomycetota; class Thermoleophilia; order Solirubrobacterales; family Solirubrobacteraceae; genus Palsa-744. The sequence goes on along the minus strand of DATJBO010000102.1, from coordinate 1,380 downwards.
GGCATCCCCTCGCCGGAGGGAGACACGCCGGGTGCCTGACGCCACCGGCCTCGAGCTCATCGCCCAAGAGCTGCGGGCGGCCGAGGGGGCCGGGCCTCGAGCCGCCACCGGCAGCCCCGTCAGCGACACCATCTTCTTCCGCGGGCGTGGCACCCTGATGATCGAGCCCGAGCACGTACGGGCGGTGCTCGGGCGCCTACGCGAGCGTGGGTACCGCTTCCTGTGCAGCGTGCACGGGGTGGACCACCATCCGCAGGAGCCACGACTGGGCGTGGTCTACGAGCTGCTCGACATGACCCGCGTGGACCGCATCACGGTGAAGGTGCTGCTTCACGGCGATGAGCCGGAGGTCGACTCCGTGTACCCGGACGGCGAGGACGGACCCGGCTGGCCGACAGCCAACCACCAGGAGCGCGAGGTCTACGACATGTTCGGTGTCGTGTTCCGAGGCCATCCCGACCTGCGGCGCATCCTCATGCCCGAGGACTACGAGGGCCATCCGCTGCGACGTGACTTCCCCGTGGGCGGCGAGCCGGTCGCGTTCACCTTCAACGAGCGCTCCGCGAGCGGCACCGGCGCGTGAGCGGGCCGTCCAGGAGCGAGGGCAGCGGCCCCGCCACGCTGTCCGAGTACCGCCGCCGCGAGCAGAGCATCACGCTCTCGCCGCTGCAGGAGCAGATCGCCGAGGTCGGCGCCGCGGAGACCCGCGAAGAGCTCCTGACGCTCAACTTCGGGCCACACCACCCAGCCACGCACGGGGTCCTGCGCCTGCTGGTCACGCTCCAGGGCGAGGTCGTGCGAGACCTCAAACCGATTGTCGGCTACGTGCACACAGGCATCGAGAAGACCGCCGAGGACAAGTCCTACTGGAAGGTCATCCCCGTGATCGAGCGGATGGACTACCTCGCCTACTACTTCAACGCGATGGCCTTCTGCGCGGCCGTCGAGCTGCTCGCCGAGGTGGAGGTGCCGGCCAGGGCCCAGTACCTGCGCGTCATCCACCTCGAGCTGAACCGCATCGCCTCGCACCTGATCTGGCTGGGAACGAGCGCGCTCGACCTCGGCGCGGTCTCCATCTTCCTCTACTGCTTGCGCGAGCGGGAGCTGATCCTCGACCTGTTCGAGATGTCCTCCGGACAGCGGATGCACACCCGCTACTTCCAGGTCGGCGGGGTCTTCGAGGACATCCCGCCGGGGTTCGAGGCCAGGCTGCGCGGGTTCCTGCGGGACATGCCGGCCCGCGCGGACGAATACGGCGCGATCCTCAACTCCAACGAGATCGTGCTGCAGCGGCTTCGGGGGACGTGCCCGTTGGACGCCGAGACGCTGCTGTCGCTGGGAGTGACCGGGCCCCTGCTGCGCGCCGCCGGCCACCCCTGG
>DATJBO010000101.1:0-17620 GCA_035515315.1 Solirubrobacteraceae bacterium | reverse complement strand
GAGGGCGCGCCGCAGCGCCTTGAAGCGGAACGCCGCCCAGCTGACGGCCACGGAGAGCATCGTGATCGTGGCGATCACGATGAGCGTGCCGGTCACCGACTCGTCGCTCTGGGTGATGCCCTGCTGAACGAGGTCGCCGAGCACCACGAGCAGGATCAGGTCGAACGGCTCGAGCTCGCCCAGCTGGCGACGGCCGACGATGCGCGTCACCAGGAAGATGAAGAAGAAGACGACGACCGAGCGGATTACCAGGTCCATAGGTCAAGGGAAGATCGTCAGGGAGCGCTCGACGGTCAGTAGCGGCGTTTCGCCATCGGCGAGGATCACGTCCTCACGGCGCTTGCCGACGTTGGTGGGGTTGACCTGAAAATAGATTCGCGAGACAAGCGATTCGCCTGCCCGCAGGTTGCCGTACGTGAGCTGGACACGCCCACGCTCGGAGTCCTCGCCTTCGGGTTCGGGCACGATCGAGTTGACGCTCATCGATTCCCACCAGCCTTCGGTGAACTCGAGCCGCAACTGCCTGATGTCGCGGCGGGCGTCGACCTCGACCTCGACCTGGAATACCAGCCCGCTGCGCAACCGCTCGGGGGCGGTGACACTCAGGCGTGCGGCCGGTCCGGCGGCGGAGCTGGTGAGCGGCTTCTGTCCGAACACGTCCAGCAGTGCGAGGACCGGCAGCGCCGAGATCGCGCACAGCAGGCCGCGGCGTACCCACACATACCGCGCCCGTCCGCGCAGATCACGGTGGTCGTCAAGGGTGATCCCGTCGGGAAGCCCCGCCATGGTGGGTTGTTCGGGCTAGGCGGAGCGGCCCCAGCGACGCGCTCACGCCGTGGCCGCCGGCCGGCTCGCCTTGCGTCTGCTCGCGCCAGCCGGTGTCGTCCGCGCGCCGACGCCCCTGCGCGAAGCGGCGCCCGTGTGTGCGCTGGTGCCGGCGCGGGCGCCTGCTTTGGCGCGTGAGCCCGCACTCCGGCGTGGGGTGGCGGTCACGCGGGAGCGCACCCCCGCGCGGGCTCTCCGTTTGCGCCCCGCACGGCGCTGCGCCGGCGGGATCTCGGCCTGCACGACCGCTCTTGTCAAGGCCGGGATCTGGCGCTCGAGGAAGCTCGCCATGCTCTGCTCCTCGCGACGGATCGCGCGCGCCAGTTTCGCCGTCTCGGAGTCCCCGACGGCTTCGGCGAGCGTCTCGATCGCGGTGTACGTGGCGATCTCCTCGTGCTCGTCCGCGTACTCGCTCTTGGCGTTCTTGAGCATCTTCTCCTGCTCACCGGTGCCTCGCAGGGCGTGGAGCGGCCCTCGGGCGGCGGCCACGGCGCGGCTGGCGATCCCGACGGCCGCGCCCGCACCTTTGGCGAGCGGGTCGAGCCCTTCGATCGGCACCGTCTGCGGCGTGCCGCCCAGCTGCTTGACGCGACGCTCGAGCCCTCGGGCGTGACGCTTCGTCTCGGTCAGGTGCTGGCGCAGCCGCTTCCTGTACGGGGGGCGGGTGGTCATCCCGATGTGCGCCTGCAGCGCGGTCTCGAGCTCCTTCTCCTTGCCGTAGGCCTCGTTCAGGTACTGCACGAGCTTGCTGTCGCCTGCGTTCAGTTCAGCCATGGGACCTCCTTCTCGTGATCTGCTGCGCCTGCTGGGGAGCATCGTCCCGACACGCAATCCGCCCGCTGCGCCCAAGGGAGCGCAGCGGACGGTTGAGACGTACCCCTCGCGCGAGCCGGCAAACGGCTGGACGACGCCCCCCGGTCGGCGACCCACTCCGACGGGCGCCATGCTGGAGTGCGCTGTGACACCCTGCGCCGGCATGAAGTCCCCTCGGCAGCATCGCCTCGCCCGCCGCGGCGCCCGCGTGGGAGGCCCAGAGCACCGCGATGGCTGAGCCTTCGAGCTTCAGCGAGCCGCGCCCCGGCCTGCTGGGCCGCTTCGTGCGCTGGCTGTGGCACATCGCCCAGGGCGAGGTCGTCAAGCGGGTCGGCGGGCCAGCCCGGGCGCGTGTGATCACGCTGTTCGCGCTCGTGCTCGCGCTCAACGGAGCCGACGCCTCGACCGTCGGAGCGATCGCGCCGCAACTCGAGTCGGGGCTGCACATCAACAACACCGACCTCGGCCTGCTCAGCTCCGTCTCGCTGCTGGTGGGGGCCGTGTTCACGATCCCGGTTGGGCTGCTCGTCGATCGCACCCGGCGCATGCCGCTGCTCGCGATCAGCATCATCCTGTGGAGCCTGGCCTCGCTGTTCAGCGCGTTCGCGGGCAGCTTCTCGAGCCTGCTGCTGACCAGGCTGGCGCTCGGAGCGGTGGCAGCGAGCGCGGGGCCGGCGATCGCGTCGCTGACCGGTGACTACTTCCCGGCCAACGAACGTGGGGTGATCTGGTCCTACATCCTCGTCGGCGAGGCCGCGGGGACGGCCTTCGGCTTCATCATCAGCGGCTTCGTGGCGAGCGTGTTCCACTGGCAGGCGGCGTTCGTCGTGCTCTCGATCCCGGGCTTCTTCGTGGCGCGGGAGCTGTGGCGGACGGTGCCCGAGCCGCTACGGGGCGGCCAGAGCCATCTCGAGGTGGGGACCACTGACCTCGACGAGGCGGTCTCGGCGGCGGCGGCGCGTGCGCAGCGGGCCGAGTCCCCCGGACAGGCCGACGAGGGCCCGGCGCTGGACCCCGGTCCCCGCGCGGCCCGCGAAGCGGCCGAACGCGCGGGGGCGCACCCGAACCCCGCCCTGGTGCTGCACGAGGACCCCAGCCAGATGGGGCTGCTGCGATCGGTGCGCTACCTGTTCGAGATCCCCTCGAACCGGCTGATGATCTTCGGCTCCTCGCTCGGCTACTTCTACTTCGCGGGCCTTTCCACGTTCGCGCTGCTGTTCGTCAAGGGCCATTACCACGCCAGCCAGGCCGAAGCCGAGCTGGTGCTGGCGCTGCTGGTCGGGGGCGGCGTGATCGGCACGGTGGTGGGCGGGCGCCTCGGCGATCTGATGCTGCGTAACGGGAGGCTCGCCGCGCGGGTGTGGTTTCCCGGCCTCTGCTACATCGCAGCTGCGGGGCTGCTGGCGGTGGGCCTGCTCAAATCCGGCCTGACCCCCGCGCTGTGGTTCGTGATCGGCGGCGCCACGCTGATCTTCGCCGCCAACCCTCCCGTCCAGGCGGCCCGCCTGGACATCGTCCCGGCGGGCCTTTGGGGACGGACCTCGAGCGCCCTGACGGTGGTGCGCTCGCTGGCCCAGGCGGCGGCACCGCTGCTGTTCGGCGGCCTATCGCAGGTGATCGAGGGAATCGTGCCCCAGCAGGCCCCCATCGGCACGCACCCCCACGCGCCCCCGGCCAACACCACCACCGGCCTGCAGGTGAGCTTCCTGATCATGCTCGTGGCGCTGGCCGCCGGCGGCATCATGCTCTACAAAGCCCGCGTCACGTTCGCCTCCGACGTCGCCACCGCGGCGGCATCGGAGCCGCGGGCCGCCGAGCCCGTCTAGGCCGTCGAGCACGACTAGTTCGCCGAGCCCGCACGGGCCGGCGCACCCGCCCCGGCCGGCTCACCCACCTGGACCCGTGCGGGCGGCATCGGGCGCGCGGCTACCTCCGCCGCGTCCTCGGGTGAGAGCCCGAACAGCCGCATGATCCCTTCGGCGTGGTAGCGCTCGACCTCTCTCGGCGCCTGCCCGTCGAGCACCGCCCGCATCACCGCCAGCAGCGCACCACCCGCGGCGAACAGCGCGGTGCGTTTGTCCGCCACCCGCAGGCGGCCGGCCCTGATGCCGCGCGCGAGGTCGCGGCGCGCGAATGGGCCGAGTGCCTCGAGCAGGACGTTGTGGGAGACGTCGAGCCGCACCAGCAGCCAGCCCCAGTCGGGATCGGCGCGCGCGAGCCTGACGAAGTAGCGATGCGCCACGGAGATCACCTCCGCGGGGTCCTCGAGCTCGGCGGTGAGCGTGTCGAGCTCGGCGCCCTGGGCCGCGACCGCCTCGGCCAGCACCGCTCGCACGATCGCGTCCTTGGAGTCGAAGTGGTTGTAGAAGGACCCGAACCCGACGTCCGCCTCCTCGGTGATCTCGTTGATGCGGGTGCTCTCCACGCCCTGGATGGCGAACAACCGGCGGGCCGCCTCCAGCAGCCGCCGGCGGGTCGCCTCCCGGCGGCGGGCGCGGCGATCGCCCACCGGAGCGCGCATGGTCGATGATCCACTCATAGTTGACAAACTTATCAGCTAGTGGTTACGCTGGCGCGACGATGAGCCCCGAGTACGACGTCGCGATCGTCGGCTACGGCCCGGTCGGACAGACCGCCGCGATCCTGCTGGGCCGGCTCGGCTACCGCGTCGCGGCGTTCGAGCGCTGGCCGCAGCTGTACCCGCGGCCGCGCGCGGTGCACTACGACGACGAGGTGGCCCGCGTGTTCCAGCGCCTGTGCATCGCCGAGCAGCTCGCGCCGATCACCGAGCCGGCCACCACCTACGAGTGGCGGAGCGCCCGCGGCCAGACGCTGCTGCTGCTCGACCGCAGCGAGCCGGGCCCTTCCGGGTGGCCGGCGGCGACGATGTTCTGCCAGCCCCAGCTCGAGCAGCTGCTCGACCGCACGGCCAAGGGGGTCGCGTCGGTCGAGGTGAACCAGGGATGGGAGCTGACCGACGTACTCGACCTCGGGCCGCACGTGAGCCTGCGGGTGCGCCGCGGCGAGGGCGACGGGCGTCGCTGGGTCCCGACGGGGCAGGAGCGCGAGGTCACGGCCCGCTACGTGATCGGCTGCGACGGCGCCAACAGCCTCGTGCGCGAGCGCATGGGGACCTCGCTGGAGGATCTCGGCTTCGCCTTCGACTGGCTGATCGCCGACACCATCCCCCGCGACCCGCGACTGCTCGCCGGCGTGAACCTGCAGCTGTGCGACCCCGTGCGGCCCACCACGCTGGTGTCGGGCGGGCCGGGGCGCCGTCGCTGGGAGTGGATGCTGCTGCCCGGGGAGAGCGCCGAGCAGGTCGAAGACCCGGAGTTCGTGTGGGGGCTGCTCGCGCGATCGGGGATCGGGCGCGGGGAGGTGGAGCTCGAGCGCCACACCGTCTACACGTTCCGCGCGCGCTGGGCGCGAGGCTGGCGGGAGGGCCGCATGCTGCTCGCCGGCGACGCCGCCCACCTGATGCCCCCGTTCGCCGGACAGGGCATGTGCTCGGGAATCCGCGACGCGCTGACGCTGTCCTGGCACCTCGACCTGGTGCTCTCCGGCCGCGCGCAGGAGTCCACGCTCGACACCTACACGAGCGAGCGTCGCGGGCACCTGCAGCACGCGATCGCGATGTCGGTGGAGCTCGGCAAGGTGATCTGCATCAGCGACGAGCGGGAGGCGGCCGCGCGCGACGAGGTGCTGCTGGGCGTGGCGGCCGACCCCACCGCGCCGCCGGTGGAGCCGCCGCCGCCGAAGCTCGGCCCCGGCATCCACGACGGGGGGCTCGGCGCCGCCGCGACGCTCGGCGCAGACGACGGCGCCGCCGCGGGCTCGCTGTTCCCCCAGGGGACGGTCGACGCCGACGGGAGGCCGCGCCTGCTGGAAGACACGATCCCCCCGGGCTTCGTGCTGTACGCGCTCGACGCCGATCCCGACAGCCTGCTCGACGGCGACGCGGGCACCTACCTGGAGGCCCTCGGCTGCACGCCGGTGACACTCGAGGGGGCGAGCGAGGGCCAGCAGATATACCGCCGCTGGTTCGCCGCCCACGACTGCACGGTGGCGCTCGTGCGCCCCGACTTCTACGTGTTCGGGACGGCCTCCACGGCCGCCGAGACGAACGCACTGGTGCGCCGCCTGCGGGCGGCGCTCACCGAACCCGACCACCGCGAGGAGAGGCTCGCATCATGAACGACCAAACCGCCATCGCACCCAGGTTCCACCACTTCAACCTCAAGACGACCCGGCTGCAGGAGCTGATCGACTGGTACGCGACGGTCGTCGGCGCCGGGGTCGTCTTCCAGGACGCCACCGGCGCGTGGCTGACCAACGACGCCGCCAACCACCGGATCGCGCTGCTGGCGTTCCCCGGCTTCGTCGACGACCCCGACAAGGACACCCGCACGGGCATGCACCACAGCGCCTTCGAGTACGACAGCTTCGAGGACCTCAACGCGAGCTACGTGCGCCTGCGCGAACGCGGGATCGAGCCCGACGTGTGCATCGACCACGGGATGACCCTGTCCTACTACTACAGGGACCCCGACGGCAACCACGTGGAGCTGCAGGTCGACTTGTTCGGCGACTGGGACGCCTCGCGCGAGTGGATGCGCACCAGCCCCGACTTCCACGCCAACCCGATCGGCGTGTTCGTGGAGCCCGACCGGATCGCCGCCGAGGCGGCCGCAGGCGCTTCCCTCCAGGACATCCACAGCCGCGCGATGGCGGGCGAGCTCAGCCCGACCGCGCCGCCGGTCGAGCTGCCGGCGCGGGACTGATCGATGCGGCTGGTCAGCCTGATCGCCGACGGCGTGCCGACGGCCGGGGTGCTCGTCGGCGAGGAGGTCGTGCCGGCCGCGGCGCTGGGCGCCCCCGCGAGCGCCCGCGCGCTGCTGTCGACGCTCGACGCCGCGGAGCTGCGTGAGCTCGCCCGGCGGGCGGCCGGGTCGCCCGCGCCGCGCACGGCGCTTGCGGGGGCGAGCCTCGCGGCCCCGGTCCCGGACCCGCAGAAGATCATCTGCATGGGGCTCAACTACCGCGACCACGCCGAAGAGACCGGCCAGGAGATCCCGCAGGCGCCGATGTGGTTCGCCAAGTTCCAGAACTCGCTGTGTGGCAGCGGCGAGGAGATCGTGCTGCCCGCCGCGCACCCCGACTACGTCGACTACGAGGCGGAGCTCGCGCTCGTGATCGGCCGCGGCGGGCACGCGATCCCCGAGGCGGACGCCGTCGCGCACGTCGCGGGCGTGATGCCCTTCAATGACGTCAGCGCGCGCGACCTGCAGCTGCAGAACCCGCTGTGGACGAGCGGCAAGGCGATCGACACGTTCGCCCCGTGCGGACCGGCGCTGGTGACGCTCGACGAGCTCGAGGATCTCGACGGCCTGGTGCTGCGGACCCGCGTCAACGGCGAGCAGCTCCAGCAGGGAACGACCGCCAACCTGATCTTCGGGGCGGCCGAGCTGGTCTCGTGGCTGTCCCGCACGATGACGCTGCTGCCCGGCGACATCATCGCAACGGGCACCCCCGCGGGCGTCGGGGCGGCCCAGGGACGCTTCCTGCGCGACGGCGACACGGTCGAGGTGGAAGTCGAGGGCGTCGGCACCGTCGCCAACCCCGTGCGGGCGGAGTGAGCCGCGCGCCCGCCGCGCGGCGGGCTACGCGGAGGCGGCCTGCCGCGCCCGCGCCTGGGCCGCGCGCGCCTTCTTCAGCCCCCGTTTGGCCATGAACCCGTTGGCCAGCAGCAGCAGCGTCTTGTTCGCCGGGGCCCGGAAGCCGCTCTCGGTGTGCGGGGCGTACCGGCCGTCCTGCAGCCAGCCGGTGTACTGGCGACACTCCAGGCCGATCAGCTTCTCCTCGTAGCGATGGCCCAGCAGGCCGGCCCGTCGCCCGCCGCCCGGCAGCGGACCCTCGAGCGCGATGCCGCGCGAGTCGGCGGCGCCCACCCGCGCCGGCACGACCACCGGCAGGCCGTCCGCGCCCTCGTAGCCGAGCAGCACGTGTGGCAGCACGCGCAGCCGCCTGGCCGCCCGCTCGGCGTCCACGCGTGGGCCGGTGCCCTTCGCGGGGGGCGGCTGGGACGGGGGCTCCGGCGCCGGTAGCGGTGGCCCGGTGACGGCCGGCTGGCCCGCCGCGAAACCGTCCGGCCAGGAGATCACGCGCTCGACGGCCACGGTCACCAGCACGCGGTCGGCGTAGTAGGCGTCCAGCCAGCGGTCCCAGAAGCGGCCGGTCTTGGGCGGACCCATGAAGCGCAGCGAGGCGGGACGCACCTGCTGTTCGAGCACGTCCTGGTCGGCTTCGGTCTCCGCGCTGGCCCGGCCCTGCACGAGCACGTAGCCGTCGCCCGTGGCGAAGCCGTGCTCGCGGGCGTGGTAGGCGAGCGCCACCCGCGGGTTGGCGCGGATCCGCTCGAGCTTCCGCCCGAAGCCGAGCGAGGTCGTGAACGTGACCGTGCCCGCCGCCCGGTCGCGCAGCCCGATCGGCGCGACGGGCGTCACCACCGCCCCGCCGGCGGGCGTCAGGTACGCGAGCGCGGCCGTGAGGTCTCCCCCGATGATCGCGTCCTCGGCATCGGACCACATCGCGCCGTGAAGCTTATGCCTCCTCGGCCGCGAGCCGCCCGGCGCACAGCTCCGCCGGCCGCGGCTCGCCCGCGGCCAGCGGCTCGGGCCCGGCCAGCGGCTCTGCCTGTAGCGGCTGGGCGGGCAGCTTGGCGGCCGCCAGGGCGGCCCCCGCGACGGCTACGCCGCCAGCCACCAGGCAGCCGACGCGAAGCCCCTGGATGAAGGCGTCGCTGGCGCCCGCGTACAGCAGCCCCGCGAGCAGCGCGTGCCCGGAGCCGGCCAGCCGGTGCGCGGTCGACAGCGCCGCGCCGACCGACGCTTCCGCCGCCCCGGCGACGCGGCGCGGCGTGGCGGCCGGCAGCGTGGCGGACAGCCGGCTCGCATACACGGACGCGTACACGCTGCCGATCACGGCCACCCCGAGGGTCCCGCCCAGCAGCCGGGTGGCATCGTTGACGGCCGAGCCGACCCCGGCCTTGGCGCGCGGCACGGCGCCCATGATGGCCTCGGTGGCGGGCGCGCTGGTGAGTCCCATGCCGACGCCGTAGACGACCATCTGCAGCGCGATCGTCAGGTAGCCGGTGGTGGCCGAGGCGGTCGCCACCCACAGGTAGAAGCAGCTGACCAGCACCAGCCCCGCGCTGACCACGAGCTTGGTGCCGAAGCGCACCGCGGCGCGCGTGCCGAGCACCGAGGCCACGCCGACCGAGCACGCCACCGGCAGCAGGTGCACGCCCGCCGAGAGCGGGTCGTAGCCCTTGATGAACTGGAAATACTGGGTCATCAGGAAGATGAACCCGAACAGCGTGAAGAACGACACCGTGACTGCGGCGCAGGCGGCCGTGAAGCGGGGGTTGCGGAACAGCTCGAGGTCGAGCATCGGCTCGGCGGTGCGGTGCTCCCACACGAAGAAGGCCGCCCCCAGGGCGCCGGCCGCGGCGATCCCCGACAGCGTGCGGGCGCTGCCCCACCCGCTGTCGGGAGCCTCGATGATCGTGAACACCAACAGCGCCATCGCGGCGGTGCACAGCAAGAGGCCCGGGCGGTCGGCCCGCGGCGCGCTCAGGTCGCGGGAGGTGGGCACGTAGCGCGCCACCAGCAGCCCCGCCAGCAGCGCCACGGGTGCCATCGCGAAGAAGATGCTCGACCACGAGAAGCGGCCCAGCAGCCAGCCCCCGAAGATCGGGCCGAGCGCGATCGCCATCCCGGCGGTCGCCCCCCACAGCCCGATCGCCCGCGCCCGCTCGGCGCGCTGCGTGAACACGTTGCTGATCAGCGACAGGGTGGAAGGGAACACCAGCGCCGCCCCCAGCCCCATCAGGCAGCGGGCGGCGATCAGCTGCCCTGAGCTCGACGCGAAGCCCCCCGCGAGGCTCGCGCTGCCGAACAGGGCGAGCCCGGCGAGCAGCGTCCCCTTGCGCCCGGCGCGGTCGGAGAGGCTGCCGGCGGCGAGCAGCAACGAGGCGAACACGAGGTTGTAGGCGTCCACGATCCATTGCAGCTGGGTGTTGGTCGCGTGCAGGTCGCGCACCAATGTGGGTAGAGCTACGTTGACGATCGTGGTGTCGAGGTTGATCGCGAAGGCGGAGAGCAGCAGGGCCGCGAGGATGAGGGGGCGTCGTCCGGTGATAGGGACTAGCTTATAAACTTCTTACACAAGAAAGTCAAGTCTATAGACAAGATAGTCCAGCCCTGTACAATGAGCGCATGAGAAACTACGGCCAGTACTGCGCGGTCGCGAAGGCGCTCGACGTGGTCGGCGACCGCTGGACGCTGCTGATCGTCCGCGAGATGATGCTCCGTGGTTCGGCCCGCTACACCGACATCCGCGAGGGCCTGCCGGGGATCGCCACCAACCTCCTCGCCGACCGCCTGCGCGGGCTCGAGCGCGAGGGCCTGGTGGCCCGCCGTCAGGCGCCCCCGCCGGTGGCCGCGACGCTGTTCGAGCTGACCGACCGCGGCCGCGAGCTGGAGCCGGTGCTCGACGCGCTCGGGCGCTGGGGCGTCCCCTACATGGCCGAGGGCCCCTCCGAGGGGGACCAGTTCCGCAGCCGCTGGCTGGCGTGGCCGGCGGAGGCGTTCCTGACCGATCACGAACCCGACGCCCCGCCGGCCACGGTCGAGCTGAACGCGGGCGACGAGCCGGTGCTGCTGGAGATCGCCGGCGGCGAGGTCCGCGCCCACGCCGGCCCGGGCGCCGCGCCCGACGTGTCGCTGAGCGCCTCCCCGCAGACCCTGCTCGGCGTGCTGAGTGGCCAGATCGACCTCGCCACGGCGCGCTCGCGGGGCCTGGAGCTGCACGGCGACGAGCGCGTGGTCCGCCGCATGCAGCCGCTGGCAGCGTAGACACCCCCGCCCGCGCCGCGCACCCCCGCCCGCGCCGTCCCCGCCCCGCTCCCCGCCCCACGCCGCCCCGCCCCACGCCGCCCCGCCCTTGCCCGCGGGTGCGCCATCATCTTCGGGACATGACGTTGATCGCGGTCAAGGTGCTGCTCGCGCCGAGCTTCGTGGTGGGCGCCTCGCTGGCCGCCCGCCGCTTCGGGGCGCGCGTCGGCGGCCTCGTGGCCGGGCTGCCGGTCGTGGCCGGGCCGATCGTGCTGGCCTACGCGCTGGCCCACGGCCGCGGCTTTGCGGCCAACGCCGCCACCGGGACGCTGCTGGGGCTGGTGTCGCTGATCGCCTTCGTGGTGGTCTACGCGCACCTCGCCCACCGGCTGTTCTGGGGGGCGAGCATGCTCGCGGGGTGGCTGGTGTTCATCGCGCTCACGGCACTTTTCAGCGGCCTGCACATCGCCGTCCAGGTCGCCCTGCCGCTCGCGCTGGCGGCGCTCACGGCGGGGCTCGTGTTCCTGCCCAGAGCCCCGTCGCCGGCACCCTCGCAGCCCTCCCCCCCGGGCTGGGACCTGCCGCTGCGGGCCGGCTGCGCGCTCGCGCTGGTGCTCAGCCTCACGGCTGTGGCCGGATGGCTGGGCCCGCAGCTCAGCGGGCTGCTGGCGCCGTTTCCGATCATCGCGACGGTGCTCGCCACCTTCACCCACGTCCAGCGCGGCACCGGCGAGCTGGTGCGGCTGCTGCGCGGCATGGTGAGCGGCTTCGCCGCGTTCGCGCTGTTCTTCTTCACGCTCGCGGTGACGCTGCGCCACATGCCCACCGGAGCGGCCTTCGCGCTGGCGACGGCGCTGGCGCTGGCCGTGCAGGGTCTCGCGCTGGTGGTCGTCTCGCGCCGCCCCGCGGCCGAGCCGCTGCCCCGGCTGGCGGGCGAGCAGGCGCGCTGAGCAGGCGCGCCGAGCAGCAGCGGACGCTCGGCCCCCCGGCGCGCTCCGGGGGGCCCAGCGGTCCGGATGCGCGCCGCTAGTGCAGCGACATGTTCGGCTCGCCGGCCGAGTTCAGCCCGCTCCCCGAGATGGTGCATGTCCCGCCGCGCGGCGCGCCGCCGTTGTAGGCCTGCGTGAGGCAGTTGCGCAGCGCCAGCTGCGCCCAGTAGTTGGGGTGGAGGTCTTCCTGGAGCTGGTACGGACCGAACAGCGTGGTGAGCGTGCGGACCTGGCTGAACCACTCGCTCTTGTTGGGCGCTTCGGCCGCTCTCCAGGAGGACAGCCCCTCTTCCTCGAGCAGGCCGACGCCTTTTTCGCACAGCCGCCGGCCGTTGAAGGCGCTCGACAGTTCCATCGTCTTTACGTTGGCCAGTCCGGCGGCCGCCGCCGCGCCCAGCACCGCGTTGTCGATCGTCGCCAGCATCGTCGAGTTGGCGTAGTTGGCGTCTTTGTTCCAGAAGCCGCATCCGCCCACCGACTGGCGCGTGTAGCCGCTCTGGGAGTAGCGGAAGCCGCTGCTGCTGGGGATCGGAGAGGGGTAGTCCTGGACGAGGATCGAGTACTGCGAGCTCGAGTAGCCGGCGTTCGTCATCGCCTGCGCGACGTTGAGGATCGCGCCGGCGATCGCCGACTTCTGTGTGGCGACGTTGCCGGAGGTGAAGTTCTTGGTGACGTAGCTTTCTTCGCTGCAGTACAGGGGCCACCATTCCGGCGAGATCAGGAAGTCTTCGATGCAGTCCTGGACGACGCCGGCGAAGTTGAAGTTGTTGCCGCCGATCGAGATCGCCACGAGCTTGACGTTGTGGGCGGCGGCGAAGTGCTGGAGCATCAGCGCTTGGCCTTCGTGGCCGGCGGAGTTGTAGAAGTCGAGGCCGGGCTTGAACAGCCCTTCGGTGGAGAAGCTCGAGGTCTTGGCCCCCGAGCAGGCGAGGTTGACGCCGCTGACGCCGCCGCCGAGGTACGCCTCGGCCGACTTGGAGCGGTGGCAGCCTCCGATCGTTTCGCCGGTCCCGCCCGCGTTGTCGTAGTAGGCGCTCGAGCCGAGCGCGTCCACCTTGGACGAGCTTTCGTTCGTGTTGCCGGCCCATCTGCCGGCCTCGCCGCTGATGTAGGAGTCGCCCAGGCTCGCCACCCACGGCGATCCCGAGCCGGGGCCGTCGGCGCGGGCGGGCGGGGTGAGCCCCGCGGCGAGCAGGGCGATGGCCGCCGTGAGGGCGGCCGCAACGCTGAGCAGGCGTGCAGGACGAGGCTGCGCGAACGGGTGGTGCATGGATTCCCCCGGGTATCTGGTGTCGGATCGAACGGCTTGCTCCGCGGGTCCCGGCGGACCCCCGCACTGGGCGGGCAGCCGCGTCCGCGGGCCTTCCGAGCGACCCTAATCGCTCGGTAGGACGGCGGTCAAGCCATCGATCTGAGGTATTTGCGCCTACGGCCGGGACGTTGCCGGCGTCCTCGCGACCTGGCGGCCCGACCGCAAGGGTCGGGCCGCCTGAGTCACGTCAGCGCGTTCGTCATGGCTTTCCGCAGACCGCGCAGCACTCGCGTACCCGACCGAGACGCGAGGCCTGCGCGCGTTGCCTATTTCACGCTCAACGTGAAGATCACGCCCGCGGAGTGCTTCGGCTTCTCCGCGTCACTCACGGTCACCTGGATCGGATACCTGCCCGACGCGAGCTTCTTGATGGACGGGGTGCCTTCGACCACCCCGGTCTTGGACAGCTTCAACCCCTTGGGAAGCTTGCCCACCTTCTTCCACTTGTATGGCGAGGTGCCGCCGGCGGCCGTCAGCTGGAAGCTGTAGGCCGTTCCCCTGGTGGCGTCGGGCAGTCCGCCGGTTCGCACCTGCAGACCGCTGCTGCTCACTGGGATCACGGGGTCGATGACTTCGCCGTTTTCCACATGGTCTTCATCGAAGACGCCACCGTCGGTGATTTCAAATTCGACGGTTTCTCCGACGATCGTGGCCGGGACTTGCACGTAGCTCTGGCCCACGAGCTTGAGAAGGCTCGTAGGGTGGCTTCCGGCCGGCAGACTCAATCTCACCTTCACGGTTTCGCCGACCGGCAGGTTGGCCGCAAACGAGACTTTGCCGACCGGGGCGACGGCTTCCGGCGGAAGCAGCGGCAGATCCGTCATGACCCCTGTTTCAAGCGAGTTGATCAGCGTCCCGCTCGAGCCTTCGACTTCGACCTTCCCCGGTACCGGCCCTTTTGATTCGGTTTCGGGATGAAATTCACCTTCCCATTCACCGTAGTCATACGTGAAACCGAAGAAGCCAAGCACGGTGCCCTGCCACGTGCCGGACTCGAGTGCAACGTCTTTGCCAATCGAGAGGGTTCCTTCCGCGGCGGTGTTGTCACCGAGGACGTCGGTCCAGCGAACCCCCGTTATTTGGAAAGTCGTGGGGCTCGTGCATGTCAGCGTATCTTCAACGTGGCCGGGGCCCGATCCAGTCGGCGCAGAAATTGTGCCGTTACCTTGGGATTTCCACACGCCGGGGCTGACTTCAGTGTTTTCGACGTTCGCCTGCCAGAGCCCCGTATACCCCCCATATCCCCGCTCCACCCAGTGACCTTGCCAGTTGGCGGTGGCGGGCAGTTTCAGGCATGCCTCGGCGGATGTCACCAGCAATATGAGAACTACGAGCGTCAATGGCGCGACGAGTAGTCCCCTCGTTCGCATTGACGCCGCAATAGACGCAAGCCAAGCTTGTGGCACGTCTGCCCCCTTGTTGTCGAGTTGCGCATGGGCCCGGTGTCCGGGTTCGAGGGTGTCCCCTATCCCCCGTCAGCAGCCCTTGGATTCACGCCACACTAGACACAGGCCGAGTCATATACCGCCCAATTCTGGACAATGCGCTCGGCCCACTCGGGCTATTCCGGCGTGGCCGCTCGTCGCTTAGGTCGTCCGCCTTGTGGCTTCACCGTTCGTGATTGCCTGGTTGAGAACGTCTCCGTTCACGGATTCGCTCAGCCCCTGCTCGAGCCCCGTCTAGGCCATGGTTCCGACGGCCTTCGCGGGCACCTCGCCCCACAGCTGCTCCAGGCGGTAGAAGTCGCGCTTCTCGGGCGTGAAGATGTGCACGACCACGTCGAGGTAGTCCATCAGGATCCAGCCGCCGGGGGCCGACCCCTCGACGCGGCGGGGCAGCAGGTCGTGCTCGTGCTTGAGCCCCTCGAGGATCGCGTCGTGGATCGCCTTCGCCTGGCGACCCGTGCGCCCGGAGCAGACCAGGAAGAAGTCGGTGTAGCCGAGCACGCCGCGGAGGTCGAGCTCGACCACGTCGACCGCCTTCTTGTCGGCCGCGTAGCGGGCGATCTGCTCGACCAGCTGCTCGCCATCCATCACGCGGGCTCCCGGTACAGAGCGTGCTCTGCGATGTAGCGGGCGACGGGCTCCCCGACGAGCTCTGCCACCGGCTCGCCGCGGGCCACACGCTCGCGCACCTGCGAGGAGGACACCTGCGCGAGCGGCATCTCCAGGAAGCGCAAGCGTGCCCCATCGCCCCCGCTCGCCTCCGAGACGGCCGCGAGCACCTGCTCGCGGGTGCTGCTGGCCCGCGCGGCGACCGCCAGGGAGGCGAGCTCGAGCAGCTGCGCGGGGCGCCGCCAGCGGGGCAGCGTGCGGGCGGCGTCGGCGCCCGCGATGAACGTCCAGCTGACGCCGGGGTGGGCGCGATGCAGCTGCTCGACCGTCTCGACCGTGTAGGAGGGGCCCTCGCGGGACAGCTCCGCGGCACACGCCGCGATCGCGTCGTCCGCCGAGGCCAGCAGCTCGCACATCCGCAGCCGGTGCCCGGGCCCGGGGTCGTCCTCGCCCGGCTTCAGCGGGTTGATGCGGGCCGGCATCAGCAGCACCCGCTCC
Source organism: Solirubrobacteraceae bacterium (assembly GCA_035515315.1). GTDB lineage: Bacteria > Actinomycetota > Thermoleophilia > Solirubrobacterales > Solirubrobacteraceae > Palsa-744. The sequence goes on along the minus strand of DATJBO010000101.1, from coordinate 2,232 downwards.
AGTCCCAGCTGCGCGAGCGCCCGGCGGGCGACCTGCAGGTGCCCGAGATGGGGAGGGTTGAACGTCCCTCCGAGGATCCCGACCGAGGCTCTCCCCGGAGGCGCTGCGCCGCGCTCAAGAGCGGACGTGCCCGTCGCCTTCGACGATGTACTTGAAGGTGCAGAGCTCGCGCAGCCCGATCGGCCCGCGGGCGTGGAGCTTCTGCGTGGAGTTGCCGATCTCCGCGCCCATCCCGAACTCCCCGCCGTCGGTGAAGCGGGTGGAGGCGTTGACGTACACGCAGGCGGCGTCCACGGCGAACCGGAAGGCGGCGGCCGCGGCCGCGTCGCGGGTGACGATCGCCTCGGAGTGGCCGCTGCCGTGGCGCGCGATGTGCTCGAGCGCCTCCTCGAGGCCGCTGACGATTGCCACGGCGATGATCGGGGCGAGGTACTCGGTGGCGAAGTCCTCGTCGCTGGCAGGCTCCACCAGCGCTCCGCCGAGCTGCTGCGAGCCGGCTCGCGGGTCGCCCCCCGCCCGTGCGATCGTGTCCTCGTCGGCGCGCACCAGCACGCCCGCGTCGCCGAGGCCTTCGAGGACCAGCGGCACGAACTCGTCGGCCAGGCTCTCGTGCACGAGCAGCGTCTCCGCCGCGTTGCAGACGCCCGGGCGCTGCACCTTCGCGTTCAGCACGATCGCGAGCGCCTGCTCGAGGTCGGCGCCGGCGTGCACGTAGATGTGGCAGTTGCCCGAGGCGGCGTAGATCACCGGGACCGTGGCGACCGACTGCAGGGCGGCCTTCAGGCCCTCTCCCCCGCGCGGGATGATCAGGTCTACGGTGCCCGTCTGGGTGGCGAGCTCGGCGAGCTCCTCACGGCCCCCGCCCGCGACCAGGCCCACGCATCCGGCCGGGAGCCCCGCCGCGACTGCCGCCTCGGAGACGATCTCGGCGAGCACCGCGTTGGAGTGCGAGGCCGCGCTCGAGCCCCTCAGCACGATCGCGTTCCCCGACTTCAGCGCGAGCGCGGCGGCGTCCACCGTCACGTTCGGACGGGCCTCGTAGACGACCGCCACAACGCCCAGCGGCACGCGGACCTTGCGCAGGTCCAGCCCGTTGGGCAGGCGCCGCCCCTCGATCACCTCGCCGACGGGGTCGGGCAGCGCCGCGATCTCCTCCACTGCGCGCGCGATCCCCTCGATGCGCGCCTCGTCGAGGCGCAGGCGGTCGAGCAGCGCATCGCCGATCCCGTCGCGCTCGCCGACCTGTATGTCGAGCTGGTTGGCGCGCAGGATCTCCGGGGTGCGCTCGCGCAACGCGCGGGCGATCGCCCCCAGGGCGTCGTCCTTGACGGAGGTCGCGCACTGCGCCAGCGCGCGCGCCGCGCGCTTGGCGGCGGCGCACGTCTCGGCCACGCCGCCCGCCGATGCGGGTGCGTCAGTGGAGGTCGTGGCTGCGGCGGCACTCGCCATTTTCCTACAGGGTACGCCGCCCGCTACTCGAGCACGAGGTAGTCGCGGTGCACCGCCTCCTCGGTTGCCCGCGGCAGGATCTCCCTGACGGCCTCGGACTTCAGGCCCGCAACCCGCTGCAGCTCGCCGGCGGCGTAGTTGGAGATCCCCTTCGCGAGCGTCGCGCCGCGCCGGCCGCCGTCCTGCGCGCGCGCCGCGATCTCGACCGCGTCGCCGGCGTCGAAGTCGCCGATCACCTCCACCACGCCGACCGGCAGCAGGCTCGCGCTGCCCTTGCGCAACGCGCGCGCGGCGCCGTCGTCGACGACCAGCGTGCCGCGCGAGGGCTTGGCGTACTTCAGCCACAGCTTGAAGGAGCTGTAGCGGGCGTCGCGTGCGGGGAACAGCGTGCCGGCACGGCCGCCGCGCTCCCCGGCGAGCACCGCCGCCAGCGCCTCGGGGCTGCGCCCGTTGCAGATCACGGTGGCGATGCCGGCGGCGGTGGCCATCTCGGCGGCGACCACCTTCGAGCGCATCCCCCCCGAGCCCAGCGGAGAGGTGGTGTGGCCGATCTCGAGGTCCTCGAGGACCGAGAAGTCGCGTACCTCGCTGATGATGCGCGCGTCGGGGTGGTGGCGCGGGTCGGCGGTGTACAGGCCGTCGGTGTCGGTCAGCAGGATCAGCTCCTCGGCGGAGATCAGGACCGCCACCTGGGCGGCGAGGAAGTCGTTGTCGCCGAAGGAGATCTCGTCGGTGGCGGTCGTGTCGTTCTCGTTGATCACCGGCAGCACCCGCCACTCCAGC